>NZ_JBQKHC010000021.1:0-36021 GCF_052118485.1 Collinsella sp. LCP21S3_C7
TCGAAGAGCCCGATCGCCGCCTTCCTGGCCTCGATGTCGTGCTTCACCCTCAAGTCGACACGCATAAAAAGCCTCCCATTTCTCATGTCCAAGAAATGGGAGGCAGTTCAATTAGCTACCCGTGTGGGTTTGGCTAGGTTCGGGCGCTGTCCGTGCCGTGGGGTAAAATCGTTTAGTCAGAACACGAACCCGCATCGGAGCTCATCACATGGCATTCGTCCATCTGCACAACCACACTGTTTTCTCCATGCTCGACGGCGCAACCCGTATCCAGGATATGGTCAACCGTGCCGTTGAGCTGGGCATGCCCGCCGTGGCCATTACCGACCACGGCTACATGTATGGCGTGCCCGATCTGGCGCTGGCCTGCGACGCCGTCAACCACAATACGCCCGAGTACAAAACTTGGAGCCACGACAAGGCCTTCTTGGAGAAGGACCGCCGCGACGAGCTGGTGGAGCCCGATCCCGAGGCAAACCCGCGCGAGCATGCCCAGTATGTGAAGGACATGGCCATGTGGGACGAGAAGGGCAATATTGACGAGCTCAAGCCGCCTCTGGTCATCAAGCCCATCTTTGGCTGCGAGGTCTACTTTACGCCGGACGAGACACTCGCCCGCGACCACAAGCCCGAGCTCTACCACATGATCCTTCTGGCCAAGGACCAGGAGGGCTACGTCAACCTGATGCAGACGGTCTCCGAGGCCGCCGTGCAGGGCTTTTACTACAAGCCGCGCGTGACGCTCGACAACCTGCGCCGCCACGCCAAGGGCATGATCTGCACCAGCGCCTGCATCGCGGGCATCATCCCCAAATACATCGACCGCGGTGACATGGAAGGCGCCATCAAGTGGGCCGAGACCTTCCGTGATACCTTCGAGCCTGGTGACTTCTACATCGAGATCCAGGAACACGGCATTACCACCGATAACGGCCTGACCGACGAGCAGATGGACCGCACGCTCATTGATATCGCCAAACAGGTGGGCGTCAAGGTCATCGCCACCAACGACTTCCATTACCTGCGCCGCGAGGACGCGCCCGTGCAGGACGTCATCATGTGCATCGGCATGAACGCCAAGGTCGACGACCCCAACCGCATGCGCATGACCGGCTCGGAGTTTTACATGAAGACCGAGGAGGAGATGCGGGCGATGTTCCCGTATTGCCCCGAGGCCTGCGACAACACGCTCGAGATCGCCGACAAGTGCTACGTTGAGCTGGACTGGGACTCCATCATCCTGCCGCGCTTTCCGCTGCTCGATCCCGGCGAGACGCACGAGAGCCAGTTCCGCCGCGAGTGCGAGAAGGGCCTGCGCCAGCACTACGGTGACGACTGGGCCACGCGCGAGATCGGTGGCGTCAACATCAAAGAGCGCTTTGAGTACGAATACAAGGTCATTTGCGACAAGGGCTTTGCCGCCTACTTTTTGATCGTCGCCGAGTACGTGCAATGGGCCAAGGACAACGGCATCGGCGTCGGCCCCGGCCGTGGCTCGGCCGCCGGCGCTATCGTCGCCTACGCCATGAACATCACCGCGTTCGACCCGCTCGAGAACGGTCTGATGTTCGAGAGGTTCCTGTCCCCGCAGCGTACCGAGATGCCCGATATCGATATGGACTTCGACGATGAGCGGCGTCTCGAGGTCGTGGAGCACGTTCGCCAGCTCTACGGTCCCGAGAAGGTCACCCACGTCATCACCTACTCGACCATTAAGGCCAAGCAGGCCATCAACGACGCCGCGCGCGTCCTGGACTACCCGGTCTACATGGGCCAGCGCCTGTCCAAGATGGTCTCGAGCGACCCCAAGGTCAAGCTCAAGCAGGTGCTCGAAAAACAACCCGGCAAAGAGGATCTGTTTAACCCCGACTTTGCCGAGGCCTATAAAAAGGACGACGACGCCCGCCGCATCATCGACACGGCGCTCTCGATCGAGGGCCTCACCCGTGGCGAGGGCGTGCATGCGTGCGCCGTTCTGATCTGCCGCGACCCCGTCAACGAACACGTGCCCACCAAGCTCGACACCAAGGGCGGCGTCGAGATTACCCAGTACGAGGGCCATACCGTTGCCGACATGGGCCTGCTCAAGATGGACTTCTTGGGCCTGCGTACGCTGACGGTTATCTCCAAGGCCAAGGCAAACATCAAAAAGAACTTCGGCATCGACATCAAAGAGGAAGAGATTCCCTTTGACGATCCCGAGATCTTTAAGCTCATGGGCTCCGGCCACACCGCCGGCGTCTTCCAGGTCGAGTCCGCCGGCATGACGGCCACGATCAAGAACATGAAGCCCACCGAGTACAAGCACGTCGTGGCATTGATCGCCCTGTACCGCCCGGGCCCGCTGGGCGCCGGCATGGTTTCGTCCTACATCAACCGTATGAACGGCAAGGAGCCGGCCGTCTCCTACGACGACCGTCTGGACGACATCCTGGGCGAAACCTACGGCACCATGGTCTACCAGGAGCAGGTTATGCTCATCTCCGTCGAGATGTGCGGCTTCTCCAAGGGCGAATCGGACTCGCGTATCCGTAAACCCGTGGCTAAGAAGAAGATCAAGCTGCTTACGTCGACGGTGCTCCACTGGGAGGATGGCTCGGACGAGACCACCTACGACCACTGGATGAACGGCGCCATCAAGAACAACTACACGCGCGAGGTCGCCCAGAAGATTTGGGACGATGTTCTCGAGTTCGCATCCTACGCCTTCAACAAGTCGCACTCCGCCGGCTACGCCATCTTGGTTATGCAGACGGCGTGGCTCAAGGCGCACTATCCGCATGAGTACATGGCGGCCGTCCTGACGTCCTATACGGGCAAGACCGACAAGATCGTGCACTACGTCTCGGCATGCCGTCACGACGGCATCCCCGTGCTTTCGCCAGATGTCAACGAGTCCGGTACCGAGTTCACGGCTACCAAGGAAGGTGTGCGCTTTGGTCTGGCCGGCATCCGCGGCGTGGGCACCGGCGTGGCGCAGGCGATTATCGCCGAGCGCGAGGCGGGCGGTCCGTTTAAGACGCTGCATGATTTTGTCGAGCGCGTGGACTCGAGCCAGGCCAACCGTCGCGTGATCGAATCGCTCATCAAGGCAGGTGCCTTCGACTCCACGGGGTATCCGCGTCGTCAGATGATGCACTTTGTGGACAAGAACAACCCCGAGAACATCATCGATGCCGCGGCAAAGCGCCAGAAGGATCGCGCGAGCGGCCAGACGTCGTTCTTCGACTTGTTTGGCGACGTTGAGGGCTCGGGCTTTGAGGTGAGCGTACCCGATCCGGATGGCCAGGAATGGGACCGCCACCTTAAGCTGAGCCAGGAGAAGGAGGTTCTGGGCATCTATGTCTCGGACCACCCGCTGCGCCCGTTTGAGTATGCGCTCAGCAAAGCGCGCGACTTCTCGTTCTCGCAGATCGACACCGGCTACGAGGTGCAAAACCCCACGGGCGGCACCATCAACCAGGAAATTCCCGAGGGCAAGGCGCTGTGGTGGGCCGGTATGGTCTCGAGCGTGTCCAAGCGTGTGACCAAAAACGGCGACCCCATGGGCATCGTGCAGCTCGAGGACATGGAAGGCGAGGCCACCGTCGTGGTGTTCCCCAAGACCTTCAAGGAGGCCGAGGGGTATCTGTACGGCGAGGTCGATCCCGAGACCGGCGCGCAGCTGTCCGATGCGTTTGTGCGCATTAAGGGCAAGCTCGAGCGCTCGGACCGCGGCGACCAGATCATCGCGCAGGAGATTGTGCCGCTTGAGCTCAACGAGGAGAACAACAAGCCCAAGGTGTTTGAGGTCATGGTGCCCAACAGCCGCTTTAGCCAGAGCAACATGGCGCGTCTTGCCACGGTGCTCACCGCCAACCCGGGCGGCGACCGCGTAGAGATCTTTATCGAGCAGGCGGACGGGCGCGTGCTGCGTGCCGAGGTACCTGCTAAGGTCAACGCACGTTCGATTCCTCTGTTGGCCGAGGCCAAGGCCATCGTGGGCAACCAAGGCAGAGTGACGGTGATCTAAGGACGCCGTTGGCGGGGTAGCTAATTTGGGACGGGGCTTTTTTAGCTACCCTTTGGCTGACGGCGAATGAGTCGGGGTCGGAACACATCTCAACCGACATATGGGGGTAGCTAAAATAGCCCCGTCCCAAATTAGCTACCCCGGGTGAGATTGGAGGAAGCGATGGCGCAGGGGACGTTTGTGCAGACGCTTCGTAAGGAGGCGGCGCTCAGCAGTACCTTTATGAAGGGGCGTTCGCTCATGCTCAACGGCGCCGTGCTGTCGTTTGAGGACTCCGGCTCGCGCTTCTCCAAAAACGTGAATATCGAGGGCACGGTGCGTGGTTCGCGCGGCGACCTATATAAGACGCACGTGGCGCTCGATATGGACGAGCACGAGGTTGTCGACTACGACTGCGATTGCCCCGCCGCCTTCCGCTATTCCGGCATGTGCAAGCACGCCATCGCCACGGCGTTGGCGTATCTGGATGCCAGCGGCGCCGAGCCCGTCGAGGGTTTGCGCACGCCGGTCCGCACGTTTACGGTGTCGCCCGCACAGTCCAAGCAGCCCACACGCCCCGCGCCCAGCGCATCTCCGGTCAACCCCAACTTTCCCTTCCCGGCGCCCGTGCCCACGAGCCCGAGCCTTGTGGCAGCACTTTCCGATCTTTCGGACGCGCGCATGGATAAACTCGTGGCCATGCGCCGCAAGCTCGCTGGAACCATTGACCCCGATGCGCCCAAAGCAGTGCTGGAGCCCTCGCTGGTGCCGTACTACAATCCGCTGTTTGCCGATCGCTTTAGCTGGGCGCTTGAGTTTCGCATCCGCTGCGGCTCGGTGTCCTACGTGGTTAAGGATATCGACGGCATGGCCGATGCCTATGCGCGCGGCGGTACGTTCTCCTATGGCAAGAAGCTTACGTTTGCCCATGTGCCCGAGGCTTTCGATGATGTGTCGACAAAGCTGCTCGACTTTGTTGCAATGACGGTCGCCTACCTAGGCGATATTACGAGCTCGCGCTCGGCATCGTACGACTTTGCCCGCAGCGGTTTTGTCGCCGAGCGTCAGTTGCCGGTATCCGAGTATTCCATCGTGTCCGTGCTGGACCTGCTGCGTGGCAGGACCATGTCCTTTGAACCTGCTTGGTCGCGGGGGACGACGACGCACCGCGCCTACGAGGTGGCAGTCGAGTCGTTGCCGGAAGGGGAGAACGAAGTCCCGGCTAAGCACCCGCCGCTGATTGCTGCCAAGATTGTGCCGGCAGCCGGGGGCAGCTATGACTTGCGCCTTCCGGCCGATACGTACTGCTTTGCCTCGGGCGACGTTGCCTATCTGGTCGATACGCGCCGCGCGCGCCGTACCGACACGGCGTTTGCCCAACATGCCGCGCCGTTCCTATCGCACTTGTTGCCCTGCCGCACACCGGTCCATATCGCCGCCGACCAGGTGGGTGAGTTTTGCCGCATGGCGCTGCCTATCTTGCGCGACTACACCGACCTTACCGCGCCCGCTGTGCTCGATACCGTGGCGCCCGAGCCAAGCTTTGCCATGGCGATCGGTGTCGACGATGGGCTCGTGACCTGCAAAATTACGGTTACCTACGGCGACTGGTCGGCAGATCTCTTTAGCATGGGCGCTCCGGGCAGCCCCTTCGAAGAGCAGCGCCCGGGCGTGCCGCCGCGTGACGAGGTGGCAGAGTTTCGCGTTATGGATACGGCGGCTCTGTATTTCGACTTTTACGAGGGTGGCCTGGCGTTTGAGGAACGCGATGACGAGAGCCTGTTCCACTTGCTGACTGAGGGCCTGTCTGCCCTGTCCGAGCTGGGCGAGGTCATGCTCAGCGACCGCCTGCGCCAGATTTCTGTCCGCCCTGCGCCCAAGCTTTCGGTGCGCGCGACCGTCAAGAGTAACCTGCTCGACGTCGAACTGGGCGCGAGCGGCCTTTCGGCGGCAGACCTTGCCATCTACCTCGATTCCTACAAGCGTCACCAGACGTTTGCTCGTCTCACGTCGGGCGACATCATTCGCCTGGACGAGGGAGCGCGCGCCGCGTTTGGCCTTGCCGAGGATCTGGGGGTCGATGCTGTCGACCTGCTCGACGGCGTGTCGCTTCCCGCGTCGAGTACCCTGTTCGTCGACAGCATGCTTGCGCGCACGCCCGCGCTCGAAGCCGATCGCGACGCTGCATTCCTTCGCACCGTCGAGCGCCTGGACACGCTCGGCAAGATGGACTTTACGGTGCCCGCTTCGCTCAAGGCCACGCTGCGCGGCTACCAGGTCGACGGCTACCAGTGGCTCGGTTCGCTCGAGCATCTGGGCCTTGGCGGCATTTTGGCCGACGACATGGGCCTGGGCAAAACGCTCCAGATGATCGCGCATATCCTGGCGCGCGTGGAGGCGGGGGACACTAAGCCCACGCTCGTGGTATGTCCCGCATCGCTCGTGTACAACTGGACTGCCGAGCTGGAGCGCTTTGCCCCCTCGATTGATGTGTGCGCCATTGTGGGCACCAAGGCCCAACGTCGCGTGCAGATAGCCGGCGTGGCCGAGCATAACGTGGTCGTAACGTCGTATGACCTCATGCGCCGCGACATCGACGAGTACGTCGAGCAGGACTTTGCCCGCGTGGTGCTGGACGAAGCCCAGTACATTAAAAACCCGCTCACGCAGGTGGCACGTGCCGCCAAGCGTCTGCCGGCCGCTGTGCGCTTTGCCTTGACGGGCACGCCCATCGAAAACCGCTTGTCCGAGCTCTGGAGCATCTTCGACTTTTTGATGCCGGGCCTGCTCGGCACGCGCGAGTCGTTTGCCAAGCGCTTCGAAAGCCCGGTCGAGCACGCCGAGGGTGACAGCGCCGCTCGTCTGCAGGCGCTCGTGTCGCCGTTTGTGCTGCGCCGCGTCAAGGAAGACGTGGTGGCCGACCTGCCCGAGAAGATCGAGGATACGGTGATGGCGCAGCTCGCCGGCGAGCAGCGTAAGCTCTACCTGGCCAACCAGGACCGCATTGCCCAGCAAGTGCAGCACCGCGAGGCCGGGGAGTTCAAAAAAGATAAGCTCAAGGTACTTGCCGAGCTCACCAAGCTGCGCCAGATCTGCTGTGATCCTCATCTGCATTACGCGGACTACAAGGCGGGAAGCGCCAAGCTCGATACGTGTATGGAGCTCGTCCACGGCGCGCTCGACGGCGGTCATCGCATCTTGCTGTTCAGCCAGTTTACGGGCATGCTCGATATCATCGGCAAGCGCCTGGCCAAGGAGGATATCGCCTTCCTTAAGCTTACGGGCGCATCGTCTAAAGAGAGCCGCGCCAAGATGGTTGCGCAGTTCCAAGCGGGCGAGGTGCCGGTGTTCTTGATTTCGCTCAAGGCGGGCGGCGTGGGCCTTAATTTGACGGCTGCCGACGTGGTCATCCACTACGACCCGTGGTGGAACGTGGCGGCGCAGGACCAGGCGACCGACCGCGCCCACCGCATTGGCCAGCAGCACACCGTGACCGTGTACAAGCTCATCGCCAAGGACACAATCGAGGAACGCATCATGCAGATGCAGGAGTCCAAGCGCGACCTGGTCAACAGCGTGCTCGGCGGTGACGGCATCTCGTCGGCGCTGTTTACCCGCGAGGATGTTCTGGAGCTGCTCGGTGGCGACGGTCGCTAGCTGCGCGCGGGATGGGGCTGCCGGGCTGGGCCAGGTCGCCGGTTCGTCCTGGCCCGACCGCTTGCCTCACCCGTTATGTGTTCATTTGCAATGCCATGGATGGTTCGGCGCTCTTTGGGCATAAGAACTAACGAGAACATTGGCACATCAGCAAAGGAGAACATCATGGCGAAATTCTTTAAAGGCTCCGACGGCAAGCTCGTTGCCGCTCTTGGCGACGACGTTGCGACCCCTGCTGGCTGCACGGAGCTGACGGCAAACACCGAGGATGCGGCGCACGAGAAGCACGTGCCTGTTGTCGAGATCGAGCGCGATGGCCACGTCATTCGTGCGCGCGTGGGCTCGACGGAGCACCCCATGCTGCCCGAGCACTACATCGAGTGGATCGCGCTTGAGGCCGAGGGCCGCCTGGAGGTCCATTACCTTGAGCCCGGCATGAAGCCCGCGACGTTTTTCGCTGGCGGCTCCAAGACCGGTACCGTCTATGCCTACTGCAACCTGCATGGGCTGTGGTCCGCGACGTTCTAGGAGCGCGCCCCCGCTCGGGGTATCATAGCTAGCATATGCACATGCAAGCGCCGGCTGCATTATGCGGCCGGCGCTTTTACTACGGTTTCGATGGTTTACGACGGAAAGGGCTGGGCCATGAAGCTCGCGCTTGCACAGATCGATATGCGCCTGGGTGATATTGAGGGCATTTGCGGTCGCATCGAGGACCAGGCTCGTCTGGCCCACGAGCGCGGGGCGCGCGTGCTGTGCGTCCCGGCTCCGCTCTTTATGGGTGCTCTGCCCGGCGGCCTGATGGGTACTGCCGACTTTGAGCACGACATGCTGACAGGCCTGACCGGTGTTGCCGAGCGTATCCAAGAGCTCGATATGATCTGCATCGTGCCCGCGGCGGTTTCGTTTGAGGGCCAGCCGCTGCTCGACTACATGATGCTCAAGGACGGTCATGTGGTGCCGGCGCGATCGAGCATTGCCCTGCAGCGTGGCGAGAACAACGATACGCGTTGGGCGCCGCCGGTGTTCGACGTGGACGGCGTGCGCATCGCCGTGATTTTTGACTTGGACCGCGAACTCGAGATGTTGCCGACCGGTGTTGACCTCATTGCGTATTTCCAATTCAACGCGTTTGACATGACCGACCGCGAAACTGCCGCCATCGCCGCCGTTCGCAGCGGTGCCTACCGCAAGATCGCATCTAAGCGCAGCGTGTGGTTTGCCTGCATGGCGCCGGTCGGTGCGTACGACGAGTCGGTATATACCGGCGGTTCGTTTGTGCTCGACGACTGCGGTCGCGTGGTGGCCCAGGCGCCGTGTTTTGAGGAGAGCCTGCTGGTTCAGGAGATTCAGCGCGGCGTGATGCTCGATGCCCTGGAAGATCACGAACTGCCCGAGTTTCGTTCCGAGGCGTGGCTGTGGCAGGCGCTGGTGCTCGCCGTGCGCGACAACGCCCGCGCTCGCGGCGCGTCGCGTGCTGTGGTGGCACTCGAGGGTGACTTGCCGTCGTCCCTGCTGGCGGCACTTGCCGTTGACGCTCTGGGCCCGCGTAATGTGATTGGCCTTGTGCTGGGGCGCAACCGTATCTTTACGCCGGCTCAGGAAGAGGCCGAGGCTGCCCGCTGTGCCGCCGTCCGCGCGATTGCCGAGCGCCTGCACATTCGCACCGTCGAGCGCGATGCACCGGATGCGGCGCGTGTGCTCGATCGCGACGTGTCAGCGGGCGATGCCGAGCGTCTGCGCTCGCGTGCGCTGGGCCTGATGCTCGAGGATACGGCGCTCGAGCTGGGCGCCATGGCGTTGAGCCCGCTCTCCAAGACCGAGTACGCGCTAGCGGCACCCGCACTGTCCGGCGGCTACCAGGGCGACTTTGCGCCCTTTGGCGATGTGTACCTGTCGACGCTTGAGTTTGTGGCGCGCGTACGCAACCGCACGTCTGCCGTGGTGCCCCAAGAGCTCGTGACGCTCAACGCGGTGGAAGATTGTATGGAGCGAGTGCTGGCGCAGGCGCTCTCGACGCTCGACGGTCCGGTCGATATGCTCGACCGCGCGGCACAGCTGCTCGGCGGGCTTGAGCCGGGTGAGGTCGATGGCGCGCTCGAGGCGCACGTGGACCGCAATCGAACTTTCGACGACATCCCGATGGCCGCTGGCAAGCCTGAGGCCTGCTCGCTGCTGCTGATGCTCGTTCGACAGGGTGAGGCTGCCCGTCGCATGTTGCCGACGGCGTCGATCGTTTCGGCCCGTTCGTTTGCCGAGCGCGCTTGGCCGTACATGCTTGCGTGGTCCGATTTGGGGCTCAACGGCAAGGAGCGCATGACGGTTGATTCACTGGCGCGCGCCGAAGTGCGCCGCTTTGCCGATAGCGATACGGGCGATCGCATGCGCGGTGAGATGATGGGTCTGTTGGGTGAGCTGTTGGGTATTTCGCCCGAGCAGATGGAGGAGCTGCGCTCTGAGGACGGTCAGCGTCGTTTGCACGAGGGAATGAAAAAGTTCGAGGGCGAGGTCCAGGACGCCATCGAAAGGATGATGGGCGGCCAGGGCGGACCGCAGGGCGGGCCCCAGGGCACGCCGATGCCACATCCGCCGGTGGATCCCCGTCAGTTTCCTTTTTTCTCGCAGAACTAAACTGGGGATAGGATTCGCTCCCAACCCCGATGCTTTAACTAAGCATCTTGGCCCTGTTGTGTTATTCTAGAACAGACGTTCGTGAATAGTGCGTGGGGCCTTGCCTTGCGCTGCGCTTGTGACGAGGGGAGGTTGGCTTGGTTATCTTGGGTATCGACCCTGGTTTGGCCCATACGGGGTGGGGGATTATCGAGGAGCGACGTGGCGAGGTTCGCTGTCGTGCCTATGGCTGCATCGAGACCAGTGCTGGAAGTCCGCTCGCGGTGCGCCTGTCGCATATCGCCCGCGACCTCAAGGGCGTTGTCGAACGCTATCGTCCCGATACCGCTGCTATCGAGAGCATCTACTTTGGCGCCAACGTTCGTTCGGCCATCCCCACGGCGCATGCCCGCGGCGCTGCGCTTGTGGCGCTTTCGGAGTGCGCGCTCGAGATTGGCGAATACACGCCTATGCAGATTAAGCAGGCCGTGGTGGGCACCGGCGCCGCAGATAAGCGACAGGTCGCCTACATGGTGCGCACGCTTACGCAGCTCGATCACGACCCGCACCCCGACCATGCCGCCGATGCCCTGGCCTGCGCCATCTGCCACGTTAACCTCAGCCGCACCCGAGCGCTTACCGGCGGCGAGTTCTATCAACAGAGAGGAACCGGATACTGATGATCTCCCAGCTCCACGGAACGCTTGTCGAGGCCACGATGAGCTCTGCTGTCGTCGATGTGTCGGGCGTGGGCTTTGAGCTCGGCATCTCGGGCAGCACTGCGGCCACGTTGCCGACGCCCGGCGGCGAGGTCCGCCTCTACACGCGCATGCAGGTGCGCGAGGACGCCATGACACTTTTCGGATTTTCCTCAAAGGATGAGCGCACAATGTTCGACCGGCTCGTGTGCGTCTCGGGCGTTGGTCCGCGCTTGGCGCTCGCCGTGCTTTCCACCTATACCGTGGGGCAGCTGTATTCGCTGGTGATGGCCGAGGACGACAAGGGCATGGCCAAGGTGCCCGGTGTGGGTAAAAAGACAGCTCAGCGCCTCATTCTGGAACTCAAGAGTACCTTTGCCAAGGATAAGGGCTTTGTGCCGGTCGACGTGATTCCCGGACAGGTTGCGATGCCCGTGCCTGCTGCCGCTCCCTCGGCCATCGATGATGCCCGCGCGGCACTCCTTTCCATGGGCTTTAGCCCGCAGGAGGCCGATGTCGCTCTGAGCGGGTATGATGGGCAGGATATGCGTGTCGAGGATCTGCTCGGCGCGGCGCTTAAGCGACTCGGAATGGATGCGTGATGTGGGAAGCCGATGACTCTCAGGACCTGTGGGCGACGCCCGGCAACTCGCCGGCGGCATCCATGGCGCATGGCGAGCGCATGGTGGGCTCGGAGCTAACGCCCGAGGACCTCGATGTCGACCGTACCCTGCGCCCCCAGCGCCTGGACGACTACTGCGGTCAGGAGCATATCAAGCAGAGCCTTCGCGTGCTGATCGAGGCGGCGCAGAGCCGTGGCGAGACGCTCGACCACGTGATCTTCTCGGGCCCTCCGGGTCTGGGCAAGACCACGCTGGCCACCGTTATCGCCAACGAGCTGGGCGCTCAGATTAAGACGACGAGTGGCCCGGCCATCGCGCGCACCGGCGACCTGGCGGCCATCCTTACCAACTTACAGCCGGGTGACGTGCTGTTTATCGACGAGATCCACCGTCTCAATCGTTCGGTCGAGGAGGTCCTGTATCCCGCGATGGAGGACTTTGCGCTCGATATCGTGATTGGCAAAGGTCCGGCGGCGCGCTCGATTCGCCTGGATATCCCCAAGTTTACGCTGGTGGCGGCAACGACCCGCTCGGGTATGCTGACCGGCCCGCTGCGCGACCGTTTTGGTATTTCGTATCGCCTGGACTACTACACCGTCGAGGAGCTTGCCCAGATTGTGACGCGCTCGGCAACCATTTTGGGCGTGACAATAGACCATCCAAGCGCGCTCGAGATCGGCTCACGCTCGCGTGGCACGCCACGTCTTGCCAACCGCTTGCTCAAGCGCGTGCGCGATTACGCCCAGGTGCGCGGCAACGGTCCTATTGAGCTTGATATCTGCCGTCAGGCGCTCGAGTTCTTTGAGATTGATGAGCTTGGTCTGGACTGGATGGACATTCGCATCTTGGAGACGCTCGCCAAGACGTTCTCCGGCCGTGCCGTGGGCCTGACGACCCTTGCCAGCGCGGTGGGCGAGGATCCGGGTACGCTCGAAGATGTCTACGAACCCTACCTGTTGCAGTGCGGGTTGATGATTCGTACGCCGCAGGGCCGTCAGGCAACCCTGCGCACATTCGAGCATTTGGGTATCGAGCCGACCCTGTAGGAATGGGCTTGTTTTAGCGCATCTGTAGGCTATCGCTGGGCATTGGATAAACATATCGCCGTTCATCGGTTACGGGTGTTTTACTATTGCGCGCCCGTGCTATGCTGAATTGGTCTTTTTCTCATCCGGTAACGAAAGGACCGCCCATGCCTACTGACATCGAAATCGCACGTTCCGTCACGCCGCTGCCCATTACCGAGGTGGCCAAGAACGCCGGCGTCGACGTTAAGCACCTGATTCCGTACGGCTTCGACAAGGCTAAGGTCGACTATTCACTGCTCAACGAGCCGACCGATCACCAGGCCAAGCTTGTCCTCGTGACCGCTATCAATCCCACGCCCGCAGGCGAGGGCAAGACCACCACGACCATCGGTCTGGCCGACGGTCTGCGTCGTCGCGGCGTCAAGAGCGCCGTTGCCCTGCGCGAACCTTCGCTCGGTCCCGTCTTTGGCGTCAAGGGCGGTGCCGCCGGCGGCGGCTGGGCCCAGGTCATCCCCATGGAGGATATTAACCTGCACTTTACCGGAGACTTCCACGCTATCGGTGCCGCCAACAACCTGCTGGCAGCCATGCTCGACAACCATATTCAGCAGGGCAACCAGCTCGGCATCGATGTTAAGCGCATCACCTGGAAGCGCGTCGTCGACATGAACGACCGTCAACTGCGCCATGTTATCGATGGCATTGGCGGCAAGGCCCAGGGCGTGCCGCGCGAGGACGGCTTCGATATCACCGTTGCCTCCGAGGTCATGGCAATCCTGTGCCTGTCCACGAGCATCAACGATCTTAAGGAGCGCTTGGGCGAGATCGTCGTCGGCTACAGCTATGCCGGCGAGCCCGTCCGCGCACGCGACCTCAAGGCTCAGGGCGCCATGGCTGCTCTGCTTAAGGATGCGCTCAAACCCAACCTGGTGCAGACGCTCGAGGGCACGCCCGCGTTTGTCCACGGCGGTCCCTTCGCCAATATCGCCCACGGCTGCAACTCCATCATGGCCACGCGTATGGCTATGCGTTTTGGCGATGTCGCCATTACCGAGGCCGGCTTTGGTGCCGACCTGGGTGCCGAGAAGTTCCTGGACATCAAGTGCCGCATGACGGGCGTTCGCCCCAGCGCTGTCGTGATTGTCGCCACTGCCCGCGCGCTTAAGTACAACGGCGGCGTTGCCAAGGCCGACCTCAACGACGAGAACCTCGAGGCCCTTAAGACCGGCATGCCCAACCTGCTGCGCCACGTCGACAACATTCAGAACGTCTATGGTCTTCCCTGCGTGGTCGCCATCAACCGCTTCCCGACGGACACCGAGGCCGAACTTGCGCTCATCGAGTCCGAGTGCCAGAAGCTGGGCGTCAGCGTTAAGCTGTCCGAGGTTTGGGCCAAGGGCGGCGAGGGCGCACTCGACCTGGCCGATGAGGTCATGCGCCTGATTGAGCAGCCGAGCGAGCTCAAGTTTGCCTACGAGGACGGTGCCGATGTGGCTGACGCCCTGGAGGCCGTTGCCACCAAGGTCTACCGCGCCGATGGCGTCGACTTTACGCCGGCTGCCAAGCGCCAGCTCGCCGAGCTGCGCGAGAACGGCTTTGGTAACCTGCCGGTGTGCGTCGCCAAGACCCAGTACAGCTTCAGCGATAACGCCAAGGCTCTGGGCGCGCCCGAGAACTTCCGCATCACCGTGCGCGAGCTCAAGGTTTCCGCCGGTGCCCACTTTGTGGTCGCGCTGACCGGCAGCGTTCTGACCATGCCTGGCCTGCCCAAGGTTCCCGCGGCAGAGAACATCGACGTCGACAACGACGGCAACATCACTGGCCTGTTCTAAGCCTGCTGCCCCTAGCTGCCTGCCCGCCCCGCCGCGCCTACCAAGGCCCGGCGGGGCTTTTTCCTTCGTCCCCAAGGGATCATTTTTTGCGGCGGCAATGTTGCGCAACAAGAATGGGGATTTCTCTCGTACGGTGTAGTTGGAAGAACTGCGCGGGCGCATTGCGGCTGCGGCGAGAGACGGGAGATGCGATGTATTGCACCAAGTGCGGAGCTCAGATACCCGATGGCTCCACGTTTTGCACGAGCTGCGGCGCTCGCGTGGGCGGAGCTGAGGACCAGGCGGAGCCTGTGGCGTTTCCGGTGGAGGACGCGCCGGCGTCCGCTCCTGTGGGACAGCAAACTCCTCAGGGTGCCCCGGTTCATATGGCAGCGCAGCCTCGTTATGAGGAACCTATGCCCGAGCCTGCTGAGGCCGCTCAGCCGTTTGTCCCGACGCCTCAGCCCAAGAAACTCAAGCATAGGGGCCGCATCGTTGCTGCCGTTATTGGCGGTGTTGTCGTTGTCGCTATCGTAGCGGCAATCGTCGTCGTGCCGCGTATTGGCGCGTCGTCCGAGGTGACTTCGGGCGGCAAGGGCTACGTTGTCTGCGCGTGCGAGACTAAAGTGCTGCCCAAGAACAGCAAGGGCAAAAAGCTTAAGAGCTATACCGTCGAGCTGGCGCCGGTGTCCGGCAAGGGCAAGAGCTACACCATTAAGGTCGATGGCGAGGACGGCTTTGCCATGGAGGACTTTGGCGAGCTGCCCGATCAGAAGTACCAGATGACCATTACCTCGGGCAAGGGCAAAAAGAAGAGCACGACCACCATGAAGGTGGACTATGCCAAGGAAGGCTCGGACGCCCCTAAGAACGTTGAGCTCACGCAGTCCAAGAAGGAGGCCAAGGCTTCTGCCAAGGCAGCGGTCAAGACGGCAGATGAGCTGTTCACCGACAAGATTCTCGAGTACCAGAAAAAGTACGGCGAGGGCGAGGCTGTCGGGTTCGATGAATATGCGTATGGAGCCCAGGGTGTTGCTTACGCCAAGCTCATTGACTTTGATGGCGATGGTCAAGATGAGCTGCTGATTGAGTATTCGGATGAGCCAGTGGACCGTGAGAATCAGGCCGTCGCTGCACATCTCGAAGTTTGGGCGTATAAAGATGGCGATATTAAAAAGGTATATTCGCCGGAGGTGAACGTGTCTGCTCAAGAAGCGTGTGTGTCCATCTGGCTTTGTGAATACGAAGGCAAGATTGGATTTGAACAATGGTTCGACCATGGGACGGCGATTAAACAAAGCGACGTCTCTGGCGAGAGTGGACCTTCTGCCCACGAATACCAGGTTAAATTTATTGGATATGACGGCAAGTCATTTAAAGCCATGGCCGACCTTGTTGCCTCGAACGAAGTCGGTTCAGCCTCTTTGGGCGGTTTTGGTTTCTTGTATGCCGACGAGAGCTCGGTTAACAGCACCATTGGCACGGTCGCCACGACGCTGGAACAGTTGAAGTCGAAAGACTCTGACGGTGCGCAGGCGAGCTACGAAGCCATCTCTGCCACGCAGGATGTCAGCTTTACGGCGCCGGTGGGCGAGGGTGCGCCTGATCCCGACGTTACGTGCCAGATTTCGGCTACGTGGACCTATCCTCAGGTAAAAGGCCAGGGTGTAGGTGTCGCCAAGTTCAACAAAGATATGATTCAGCTCGTCGCTGATGCGCTTGACGCGAGCAAGCAGGCGACGCCATATGATGAGAACCATCGTGTGACCACGGTGTATTACGCTGAGATTGTCTCGATTGACGGGGATATCGCCTGTGTGCGTACCTACACCGATAGCTATCAGCCTCCGTATCGCTCGGAGCAGGTGACAAGGTCGGCATGCTATAACCTCAAGACAGGCGAGCAGGTTTCGCTCGAGGACTCGCTCGCACAGCACAGGCTCTCGTTTGACACCCTCAAGAGTGAGGCTAAACAGGCGATTAAGGCTGCGAAAACTAATATGTATTCTTCATACGCCAATAGCTACGAAGATGATGACAACTTTACCGAGGACCATTTCTACTACGACGGCAAAGGCTATGTTGTGGTGCTCGATACCGGTGTATTTGACTGCGACGCATGGGGTACACACGATCTGGTGGCACATGCTTTTGACTCGAGCTATTCCAGCGGTCAGGACGTGACCCCCGAGTATCCTCGCTATACGTATACTCTTAACGAGTAAGGCGAGGCTGCAGAAAGTGAACTGAACAGTCCCCGGCAACGCCAATGTAGCGCCGCCGGGGACTTTTTGATGCAAATTGGCTCCGAAACAAGCTATCTGGGCCAGCCATGCCACGAAAAGCGCCCATCTACTACGTTTACCAGGGTTGGACCGACCATGGAGCGTTTTTTAACAATGCGGCAAGACGTTTACCTGCGGTTTTGTTAACACAGATATGGCTATGGTTGGCACCCTTGGGTTAAACGTAGCAGATGGGCGCATTTTTTGGTTCACAGCCCAAGAAGAGGTCGTTACCCGCGCTGGAGGCCGAAGAGTTTGGCGTTGCGCTCGGCGACCATCATGTTGATATCGGCGATTTCCATCTCGCCGTCAATGTAGGGCTGGTAGGTGCCATATGGATCGCCGGCTCCCAAGCTGCAGCTTCCGCAGTTGTCGCAACTGCCGTTGCCGCAGCCAGCGAGCGCTAGCTTGATGATCTCCTCACGCTCGGCACGCGTCGTGTCCTTGATGAGCTTGCTTTTTGCCATGACATATCCTCGATTCGCTTGTGACCGTCGGCCGCGCATGTCTTGTAAATACCGGCAGGCTTTGCCCATCATAGACTTTTGCGCGGGTAGAATGCATGGATAACTTGATGCTTACAGGCGACGGAAAGGAATCGTTGCATGGACCAGGATAAGACGACCGTAATGGGTGGCTACGGCTCCCCGCGGACGGGCAATGGCGCCGATGAGACCCGCGTCGTGCCGAATCCCGGCTACGCTGCCCCCGACACGACGCAGGCGTCGGCCGATTCCACGCGCGTTGTGAATTACGGAAACGCAGCGCAGGACCCGTATGGCGCCTCGTCGCAGAGCCCCTACGGCAACGCGGCGGCAGACCCTTATGATGACCTGCTGCAAAATCCCATTCCGCAACCTCAGCAGACCACGTATATGCCGCGCACGGCACAGCCGCGCTACGAGTCGCGCGACCGATATGCGCGCGAGCCGTATCGTGAGTATCCCAAGTCCATCCCTCAGTATGGCGAGGACGAGGAGAAGAAGCCTTCGCGTTCGTCGAGCGTGATCAAGAAGATCCTCATCGTGCTGGCGGTCTTCTTTGCCCTGTCGGTTGTGTTCGCCATCGTGTCTGGCATGCTCAACAAGCGGGGCGCCACGACTGATACCACGGCCGAGCAGACCGAGGCTACCCAGTCCGACACCGTCGACCTGAGCGATATCCCGGGACAGTACTGGTCCAACGCCAAGAAGCTCCTCAAGTCGCGCGGGGCCGATCTTTCGAATGCCGTGATTCTGACCGACGACGGCTCGACGCCTGTTGTCGATGCCAATTGGGTCGTGACGTCTGCCTACTATAACGACAACGGTAACCTCGAGATTCAGCTCACGCGCAAGGGCAGCTCGTCGGGTAATGCGTCCGGCGACCAGGGCGGCGCGGACAGCTCGAGCTCCAACACGCTGGAGGACCTGAGCAACAAGGCGCAGGAGCTGGGGGATAAGGCCCAAGAGCTGGGCGACACAGCCCAGAACCTCGGTGATACTGCTCAGAATCTGGGTGATATGGCAACGAACGCCTGGGATGCCCTGCAAAATGGCATTTCGGGCGCGCAGGGAAACTAGCGGTCGAGCGGAGCGGGGCTACAACTGTTCTGCCGGACGGTCGGGCGAGCTAAAGCCCGAGTCAAACGTGACAACGCATGATGCATCGGGCCTGCGCTCGTGCACGATATGCGTTACGAGCTCCAACAGCTCGTCGTCGGAGATGCGAAAGCCGTCGGGACGCACCAGGTCAAATGACACAAAGCCATCGTGCTCGTGCAGGTCGTGGATGGAGAGCGCGGGATCGATCTGCATGACGCCACGCTTGACCCAGCTGCGCAGGTCGTCGCCGGTGGTGGCGATGGGGTCGCAGTGCAGCGTGATGTCGATGCCCATCTGGCGTTTGATATCGTGCTCGATGGTGTCCAGGATCTCGTGGTGCTCAAAGGCATCGCCCTCGCCGGGCATTTCCACGTGTGCGCTGGCAAACTGACGGCCGGGGCCGTAGTCGTGCACCATGAGGTCGTGTGTGCCCAAGACCTGGGGGTACGACATGATCCTGTCGCGGATTGCCTGGACGAGCTTGGGGTCGGGCGCTTGTCCCAACAGCGGGCTGATGGCGTCGCGCACCAGGCCCATGCCGCTGATGCAGATGAAGATGCCCACACCCAGGCCTGCCCAGCCATCGAGGTCAAAGCCGGTCATCTGCGAAATAAGCGCCGCCGCCAAGACCGAGCCCGAGGTGATGACGTCGTTTTTGGAGTCCTGCGCTGTGGCGATGAGCGTCTCCGAGTCGATGCGGTCGCCCAGCGCGCGGTTGAATGCGGCCATCCATAATTTGACGAGCATGGACAAGACGAGGGCGGCTAGGGAGACCAGCGTGTAGGCGGTGGGGGAGGGCTTGATGATCTTGGCAATGGACTCGAGCACCAGGTTGATGCCGACGGCACAAACGAGGACGGCGACAAACAAGCCGGCGAGGTATTCGTAACGGCCGTGGCCATAGGGGTGACCTTCGTCGGCCGGGCGGCTGGCAAGGCGGAACCCGAGCAAGCTCACAATGTTGCTTGAGGCGTCGGAGAGGTTGTTAAAGGCATCGGCGACAAGCGAGACAGAGCCGGCGAGCAGACCCGCGATGCCCTTGGCCAGGCACAGGGTAATGTTGAGGCCAATGCAGATGAGGCTTGCGGCAAAGCCCGCGTTGGTGCGGCAAGATGCATCGACCGGCTCACCCTCGCTGCCAGGAACAAGTGTATGTACCAGCCGATTTACAAATAGCATGGCGTACCTCCTCGCATCCTCGTTTAAGGGGATAGTGTAGCTCGCATAGGCGCGCCGTGCGCCGATGCTCAGAAAATGCAGTAATGGTCTGCGGGAGCTAACGAGCGGGGCTTCTTGTCCGATCGGGTGCTCCATTTTGGGCCACATGGGTATGGGCTTGTGCCTGCCTGCTCGACATACTTAATGTCGACAGCCCCTGCGTAAAGGAGGACGTATCCATGGACGAGATGTTTGCCATTAAATGCCAAAACTGCGGCGGCCCCATGTACTCTCACCAGGCTCAACGCAGCTTTGAGTGCGCCTATTGCGGCACGGTCGTTCCGTGGCAGACCGATGCGGGGGAGCCCAAGAGCGCGCTGGGCATTCGCCATGCGCCGCTGACGGTTGTCGATGGGCTGCTTAAGCTCACCCATGTGTCGCAGCTCGAGCGCCCGGTGGACCCCGACTGGTATTTCTTCAACGCGCACTGGCGCAACCAGTCGGTTCTGGAGCATCTACTGTGGGAGGACCGCGGCACGGCGCAGGAGTTCCAGGAGGCCGCGCACGTGAGCATCCCGTGCCCCTTCTGCGGCGCATCCTTCGAAGGCGAGTCGACCCAGCGCGTGTTTGAATGCCCGTCCTGCGGCAATAAGATCGGAATCGCCGACCTGCTCAAGCCCGGTACCTTTAGCAAGCGCCTGACCATGGGCGTTGGTGCGGAGTATGTGCCCGAGCAGGGTATTCCCTGCGAAATCTCGCCGCAGCAGGCACGTGCCAACGCGCTGCAGCTGGTGCACCAGTATGCGGAAGCCTTTGCCGGTCACGACGTGGAAGACGCGATCCAAAACGACATGATGCTCTTCTACTTTCCCATGGCGCTCGCGGATTTGCGCATGATGGCGTCCTTCCCGGGCAAGGGGTTGAGCAAGGAGACCTTGGTGTACTACGAGGTGCTCGACTGGGCATATCCGCGGGCAAACTACCTGGACGTTCGTCTTATGGGCATTTTGGAGCCGTGGGACTTTGGCAAGGTGGGGCCGTTCGATCCCGCTATGCAGGAAGGCGACTTCCGCGTCGTTTCCGTCGATGCATCTACCAAAGACCAGGTGATCATTGATAAGCTGGCGCTCGACGTTGCCGGCAACGATGCCGAGGCGGTACTGGGGCTCAATAAAAAGAGTATCCGCACGTGGGCGCGCAAGGCCCGCAAGCATAAGGACGGCCTGGTGATGGTGCCGGTCTACTTTGTCGATCGTCCGGCGACGGACAGCCGCGATGGCGAGCAGGTGCGCATTGCCGTAAACGGCCAAACGGGTCGTGCGGCCGCGGTAGTGTTTAGCGACAAGCGCGAGACACATGTGGTGGCACCGCTCAATCCCAACGTGATGCTGTCGAGCGAAAGTACCGTGCACGCCACGCCCATCGAGGTCAAATACGTTAAATCGCCGTTTCTGTACCAGATCGTGCGCCGTGGAGGCGGTGAACAGCCGCGGCAGGTGGCGGCGGCGGTCGATGGTTCCTACCGAGAGGAGAAGTCCAAACGCAAGGGTTTGTTTGGCGCGATATTTGGTAAGTAGGGGAGTGGTACGGGACAGTACGCAGTAGT
Organism: Collinsella sp. LCP21S3_C7; assembly: GCF_052118485.1. Lineage (NCBI taxonomy): Bacteria > Bacillati > Actinomycetota > Coriobacteriia > Coriobacteriales > Coriobacteriaceae > Collinsella > Collinsella sp. LCP21S3_C7. Next base: position 21,051 of record NZ_JBQKHC010000021.1, read on the forward strand.
GCGAGCTGTCCGTCGTAGTAGATCTAAATAAACGGTGGGACGGCTGCAAAAGAGCCGCTTCACTGGGTAAAATCAGGTTGTGCCGCGAACCCGCTCCTCAGCGCTTAAACTTCGGAGACGCGGGCAACGCAGGAGCTAATGTCTAAAGGGCCGGCTGCAACCGGCCCTTTTCTATGACCCTCTTCTCCACCCATCCCCTGGTTTGGAACAGTGTCGATCTAACGGGCAATCATACCTCTAGCTCTCTTTGAATTGGGTAGTCATCTGCCCGAAGAAACTAAGTTCGGATGGCTCATAAAGGAGCAAGTCGCCGTCCGCGGTCTTGTAGACTCCGCAGGGAAGATAACGCCCGTCGGGGAGGACATAGAGGTCTCCTTCCTCCTTCAGCCCTGCTGGGAGTAGCGGAATCTCGTGCTCGTCCACTTGGAACTCATCTATGTGTGCAGTCTTCCTCTCCATGATGCCTCCTGGCTTGCTTCTGCTGCCGACGCGATCTAAAACAAGCAGCTCTCAATCAGCTCTTTGCCGCGCAGGGTGTCGATCCATTCCTGCGGAATTGCGTCGATACCGTATGCCGTGCCGGCGAGGGCGCCTGCGACGGCTGCGGTGGTGTCGGTGTCGTCGCCCAGGTTGACGGCGGCGAGCACGCAGTCTTCGTAGCTGCTGGTGTTGACGAAGCACCAGGTGGCTGCCTTAAGCGTGTCGCGCACGAAGCCGCCGGATCTGATTTCGTGCTCGGGCGCGCTTTTCAGCTGCAGCGCCCACGAGGGGAGTGCGCCGCTCAGCACGTCTCTCATCAGCTCAACAAATATGATGCATGACTCAGTTGACGTTCTGTGAGCGTGCGTTATCGCGGAGACCTCGCAGATCTCTTCGTCCGTCGCGTCGACAAACGCCAGGGGCGCGATGCGCATGAGCGATCCGTTGCCGTTGTCGCGCTCGCCGGAGCCTCCTTTGCCGGTGCGCAGTGCTCGAGCGGTCGTACCGCCGTAATCGAAAACACCGTCAATCGTATACTCGCCACGGGCAATCCAGCCTACGAACTTGTCGCGCATGTCTGCGGTGTCGATATGCCCGAGCTCCCTAATCGAGTCACAGGTAGCAAGCGTCATAGATGTGTCGTCGCTCCAGGTGCCGGCGGGTTGCCCATGCGTGCCATAGCCAATCATGTCGGTGCATTGGAACGTGCCGCGAGGCATAAACTCGTATGGAACGCCCAGCGCGTCGCCAACGGCAAGTCCGTAGATGCAGTCGCGCAAAGACGGTTTTGGTGTGCCCATTCGTATCTCCCGCTTTCCTCTTGAGGGATGCTGCTTAATAGATAATGGCTGGCTAATGGCGATTATCATAAAGCCTGGCGGGGACAGAAACTGCGACGTCGTCGGAGGTCTTCGAGAAAGGGTCTCGTGGCTACTAGATTGAAATGCTAGGGAAAACAGAGGCGCAGTAGCCGGCTGTTGACCGCCTGCACCTTGGCCTCAGCAGCCACGCGAAGGCGCAGGAATTCGTCAACGTGTTCAATATGGTGATGTGATCGGGCGCTTTCGAACACAAAAAACCGGGATGCAAGGAGTCGCACCTTGCATCCCGGCTGAGTTAAAGCGGCGCTGCTGCATGCCGTTGGAGCTTTAGCGCTTGATCTCGATATCGTCGAGCTTGACGTTCATGGCCTCGGTCTTGGCCTTGGCGATGTCATCGGCAAACTCCAGGGACTTCATCATGGTCTCGACAGCGTCCTTGTGCTCTTCGACGTTGTCGATGCGCACGTAGACGCTGCCACCGTCAACGTCGGTGAAGTACTCGGTCGTCACACCGCCCGAGTGCGTAAAGTAGGCGCTGCGCCAGGTCTTGCCGTTGTACTTAACGGGGTCGCTCTCGGTCCATCCGGAGTTGGCCTTCCATTTGGCCTCGTAGTCGAACAGCTCGTCGGCGTTCTTGTCAGAGTCGAAGACAGGGATGAAGCGATCGCTGGCGTGCTCGCTCTCGGTGAACTTAAACTGGGCCCTATCGGCGGTGTCGCCAGCGACGTCGGTGATCTCGACGCCCTCGGGGACCTCGACCTTAAACCAGATGAAGTCGGTCCTCATATCCACGGCTGGTTTTTCTACTCCGCCGCCACCGCCACTGCCGGTAGCGCCACCGCTTCCGCCGCAACCTACCAGGGCAACTGCAGCAAAGAGACTGATGCAGAGGGTGAGAATCGCAAAGGCCTTCTTTTTCATGGTCGTATCTCCTCATCTGTAACCGCCCATGGATTACCTGCCTTTACTGTACGCGCGAGCGGCTCGTAAGGGTGGGCCATGTGTCCCATTCTGAGGGCCGGATATGCGCCGACAAGTGGCAATATGCCCGGGAGAGGGGAGGGCCGATGCCGTCGGTCCTCCCCAGGGTGAGGTGCCCGTTGTTTTAATGGGGCGCGTGTACGCGGGCGTTGCCCCAACAGATTCCTTGTTTATAGATATGCCTCAGTTTTTGACGTCCGGAAGTCTCGAAAGGTGGGCCATGTGTTCCATGCTTGCGGTGCCGACGCCTATCGTGTGTCATAGAAATCCGCGATGGCCAGATGCGCTGACGCTCATGTGCTTATGGGCTAGACTTAGCACCATTACTTGATCGATACAGTTGGCCGGCGGTTGCCGCCCGACCGATCTATATGACTTGAAGGTGCGTGCGTATGAGCCAAGAGATGATGGATAAAACCTGTCGCGGATTTGCCGAGGCGCTTGCCGCGCGCGAGCCGGTTCCCGGCGGTGGCAGCGCGAGCGCCTTTGTGGGCGCGCTGGGCGCCTCGCTTTGCGGGATGGTCGCGCGCTACGGGGCGACCAATCCCGCGCTTGCCGATCGAGCGGACGATTTGGCGCACGCGTTTGCCCAGGCAGACGAGTTGGCACAGGAACTTGTGGACCTGGTCGCCGAGGACGTTCGTGCCTACGGGCAGGTGTCCGCGGCGTACGGTATTTCGCGCGAGGATCCGGCTCGACCGGCTGCGATTCAGGATGCACTGCACGTGGCGGCTATGCCACCGTATCGCATTATGGATGCCTGCGGGCGCGCGCTGGCGCTGCTCGAGGACATGGCGGACAAGGGTTCGCGCCAGCTGCTGTCCGACGTGGCGTGCGGTGCCGTGTTCTGCCGCGCCGCCATGCAGGGCGCGAGTCTGACGCTCTTTGCCAACACTACGTCTATGAAAGACCGGGCGCGCGCCGAGGAGCTCGAGGCGGCGTGCGATGAGCTGTTGGATACGTGGCTGCCGCGCGCCGATGCGCTGGCGCGCCGCGCCGCCGACGCCGCCAGGAAGAGGGGATAGCCATGGCAGAGCTGCTCAAAGGCGCTCCCGTTGCCCGTGCTTTGACCGAGAAGCTCGCTGCTCGCTGCGCCGTCCTGCGCGAACGCGGCGTTGTGCCGACGCTGGCCATCGTTCGTGTGGGCGAGCGCGAGGACGATCTATCGTACGAGCGCGGCGCCCTCAAGCGCTGTGAAAAGGCTGGCATTGAGGCTCGCCGCGTTTTGCTTCCTGCCGATGCTTCGCAGGATGAGCTGCTGGCGGCTATTAAGGACATCAATGCCGACCCCGCCGTTCATGGCTGCCTAGTGTTTCGCCCGCTGCCCGCTGGGATTGACGAGGATGCGGTTGCCGCGGCACTCGAATCCGCCAAGGATGTCGACTCCATGACGCCGGCCTCGCTGCTTACCACGCTTTCGGGGCGAGGCGAGGGCTTTGCTCCTTGCACGGCCGAGGCCGTGTTGGCGTTGCTGGACCATTACGGTGTTGAGCTGGATGGAGCCAAAGTTGCGGTCGTCGGTCGGTCTCTGGTGATTGGCCGTCCCGTTGCCGCCATGCTTACGGCTCGCAATGCCACGGTGACGACGTGCCATACGCACACGCGCGACCTTGCTGCCGAGTGTCGTGCGGCTGATGTAGTGGTTGCGGCCGTTGGACGCGCGCGCACGATTGGCGCGGATGCGGTTCGCGAGGGCCAGACGATCATCGATGTGGGCATTAACTGGGACGAGGCCGCTGGCAAGCTGGTCGGGGACGTTGATTTTGATGCTGCGGAGCCGATCGTTAACGCCATCACACCCGTGCCGGGCGGCGTGGGGGCTGTGACCACCGCGATTCTCGCCAAACACGTGATCGAAGCGGCCGAGCGCACATCGAAATAGGCTTTTGACCACGGGGGCTGCCGAGGCCGTGGTTTCGCCCTTTTTGCACCGAAGCGATACACTGTTGCCGTTTGATTTTTTCGCTCAAGGAGGATGCGCATGCCGTGCACAACGATTTTGGTCGGTAAGAACGCGAGCTATGACGGGTCGACGCTGGTTGCCCGCAACGAGGACTCGCCCAATGGGGTATTTGAGCCCAAGCGCATGCGCGTAGTGCATCCCGACGAGCAGCCGCGTGTCTACACGAGTGTCCTGAGCCACCTGACCGTTGAGCTGCCCGACAATCCCATGCGTTACACAAGCGTCCCCGACGTTGTCCCGGGTCATGGCATTTGGGCCGAGGCCGGTTTCAACGAGCTCAATGTTGGCATGTCCGCAACCGAGACGCTCACCACCAACGAGCGCGTCCGCGGCGCCGATCCGCTCGTGGACTACGTGCCCGCCAAGGGTAACGAGGGCGAGGACGGCTATGTGCCGGCGCAGCCCGGCGGTCTGGGCGAGGAGGACATGGTGACCCTGGTGTTGCCGTATGCCAAGTCCGCCCGCGACGGTGTGCGCATTCTGGGCGACCTGCTCGAGCGCTACGGCACCTACGAGAACAACGGCATCGCCTTTAGTGACGTTGACGAGATCTGGTGGCTCGAGACCATCGGCGGCCACCACTGGATCGCCAAGCGCGTACCCGACGACGCCTATGTGACCATGCCCAACCAGCTGGGTATCGACAGCTTTGACTTGGACGACGCCGAGGGCGCGCAGATCGACCACATGTGCTCTGCCGACCTGCGCACCTGGATGGCCGAGTGGCATCTGGACCTGACGCTGGGCGTTAAGGGCGACGGTCCCGCCGCGGTCTTTAACCCGCGCGAGGCCTTTGGCTCGCACAGCGACAGCGACCACGTCTACAACACACCGCGTGCCTGGTACATGCAGCGCTGCCTCAACCCCAGCGATGTGTGGGACGGTCCCGACGCCGACTACACGCCCGAGAGCGACGACATTCCCTGGAGTCGCGTGCCCGAGCGCAAGGTGACCCTCGAGGACATCAAGTACGTGCTTTCGAGCCACTACCAGGGCACGGAGTACGACTGCTACGGCAGCAAGGGTACGCCCGCCACGCGCGGCGCCTATCGTCCCATCGGCATCAACCGCAACAGCCAGCTCGCCGTGCTGCAGCTGCGCCCCTATGCCCAGCCGGCGTATCGCGCCGTGCAGTGGATGGCGTTTGGATCCAACTCGTTTAACGCGCTTGTGCCGCTGTACGCCAATGTCGAGACCATGCCCGAGTACTATGCCGACACGCAGGCTCGCGTGACGTCCGAGAATTTCTATTGGGCAAATCGCCTGATTGGCGCCTTGGCCGATGTCCGCTTCCATGAGTGCGGTCGCGCGGTCGAGGATTATCAGGAGAAGGTCGGCGGCATGGGCCACAAGCAGATCCACGACGTTGACGCCGTTGTCGCCGTACTGCCCGAGGCCGAGGTGCCCGCCGAGCTCGCCCGAGCCAACGAGGCCTTTGCCGAGCTTGTGCGCGTGGAGACCGATGCCCTGTTGGGCAAGGTGCTCTACACCACGAGCTGCGCCATGAAGAATTCCTTCGCGATGAACGATAACATTAGGTAAAAGCCACATTGCAGCGAACGAGCGGGGCAAACGCCGTCAAAGGTTTTGCCTCGCTCGATTTCTATCCCGGTGACAAACGATTTTGTGTCGTTTGCCCAATCTTGGGTACAAGTAGGCCAATGAAGTTGTTCACGATTGGAGCCAACCATGGTTATGAAATTCGATCAGCTTGTTAACGGTGCCATCAACGTGGGCTTCGGCGCCGCCGCCGTTGCCGTCGAGGGCGGCAAGAAGGTCCTCGACGACCTCAATGCCAAGGGCGAGCAGGTGCGCAAGGACGCCGGCACCCCCGATATCGCCCGCAGCGTGTCCGACATGTTCGAACAGGCCGGCGGTACCATCTCCGACCTTACCGAGCGCCTGGGCATGCAGGGCGAGACTGCGGCCCAGCGCGTGCTCGACGAGCTCATCCTCGCCCGCGTGCGCGTCATGACCGCCCCCGAGCGCACGGCCTTTTTGGCCCATGTGCGCGACATCGTCGATTCGGTCGAGGACAACGTGACCTCGGTGCCCGTCGAGTCCGTTGAGCCCGACGACGCAGAGGACGCCGAAGAGGCCGAGTAGCAGCGCAGATGGCAGATTCCACCACCGATTACAACAATCAAGATCCCTTGGGTGACGAGGCGGCGGTTGTCGACGAGGTCGAGGCCGCCGTCTCGGGCGCTCGCAAGAAGCCGCGCGCTGTCGATATGGTCCCTGAGGAGCCCGACGCGATGGCGCCGGACGAGGAATACCAGCTCACGCCGGCAGGTCGTCGTGAGCGCATTGGGCAGATCGTTCGCCTGATCAAAAAGTATCGCGTATGGGACAACCTTACGCCGGTGCGCCTGCGTCGTCTGCTCGAAGAGCTCGGCCCCATGTTCGTTAAAATGGGGCAGATTCTGGCTAACCGCTCCGAGATTTTGCCGCAGCGGTTTTGCGACGAGCTGCGCCGTCTGCGCTCCGACGTAGAGCCGGTGCCGTATGAGGTAGTGCTCCGCTGTTTGGAAGAGGAATACGGCCAGCGCCTGGGGCAGATATTCGACGCGATTGACCCCAACCCGCTCGGTAGCGCGTCGCTCGCGCAGGTGCACCGCGCCCGTCTGGTGACCGGCGAGGACGTGGCCGTTAAGGTGCAGCGCCCCGGTGCGCAGCAGGTGATGGCTCAGGACATCGACATCATTCGCTCGGTGGTACGCATCGTTTCCAAGTTCGTCAACACTGATCAGTTTGTGGACCTGCATGGCGTGGTCGAAGAGCTGTGGACCTCGTTTCGCGAGGAGACCAACTTTTTGGCCGAGGCCAAAAACCTCAACGATTTCTATGACTTCCACAAAAGCGTGCATGGCGTCTCGTGTCCCAAATCCTACTTGGACCTTTGCACCGAACACGTCGTGGTCATGGACTACATTGACGGCATCTCCATTGCCGATCCCGAGCGCCTGGTGGCCGAGGGTTATGACTTGGAAAAGATTGGCGCCGCGATCGTCGAGGACTACTCGACGCAGGTGCTCGATGACGGCTTTTTCCATGCTGACCCGCATGCGGGAAACATCATCCTCAAGGACGGCATCGTCTACTTTATCGACCTGGGCATGGTCGGGCGCATGTCGAGTCACGACCGCGGTATCGTCAAGGACATGATTTTCGCCGTGGCCGAAGGTGACGTTCCCAAGCTCAAGGATTCGCTTATGCGCTTTGCCGTGACGCGCGGCGATTCTGCCGAGCTCGACCATTCGGCCTTTTTGTCCGACTTGGACTTTATCGTCGCCGACTTTGCAGGGCTCGATCTTAAGGACCTGGATATCGGCGAGTTTTTGACCTCGCTGTTAAATCTGGCGCGCAAAAACGACGTTGAGCTGCCGAGCGTGGTGACGATGTTCGCCCGTGGCATGGTGACGCTCGAGGGTCTGCTGACCGAGTATATGCCCGATGTCAACATGATCCAGATCATCCAGACGCACATCAAAAACGAGAAGAGCACCTATGCGCGCGTCCGCGAAATGGGGCACGATCTTGCCGCGAGCAGCTATCGCGCGGCAAAAGGCTCGCTCGAGGCGGCCGAGTATCTGGGCTTGGCGTCGCGCATGCTCACGCGCGGCCAGCTTAAGGTGAACACGCAGATCATGAGCAGCGATAAGGCGCTGCGACAGCTGGGTGGAATTATCGACCGCATGTCGATGGCAATTGTGATTGCCGGCCTGTTTATCGGCTCGTCGGTGGTGTACTACGCGCGCATCGAGCCGGTTGTGTTCGGTATCCCGGTCATTGGCTTTATGGGCTACGTGAGTGCGCTGGTGCTGGCGCTGATGCTGGGCCGCGAGATCTGGCGTAACAGTCACGGCGGCAAGCGTTAATGGCCCCTGGGGGACGGAGGAAAACGGATCATTTTGCCTTGCGTCGCGCCGGCGTGGGCTGGTCCGAACAAAACTATGCCGGTTTACGGGGCTGGAGCGCCGAACCTCGAGCATACCGAAATTCGCGCTTTTAAAACCGCAGGTAGATGACTCGTTGGTTTTCGAAAATGGCAGATATGGTTGCGAAGTGCTGAATTAGCCCCGTAAACCGGCATAGTTTTGAAACGGGCTGTTCTTGCAAGGTCCGACGGCAGTCCTTCCTATCGCAAACCATAGCTTTTACCTTGGGCTTCGCCTGCGTGCGGGGCCCTTTTGCGTGCTACCATACTGACAGTAATAATCGATGGCCTAGATGGTGGTGCGGAGACGCACGAATGCGCGGTTTTCCTGCGTGTTTGGGAGAATCGGGGTGCAAGTCCCCGGCTGTACCAGTAACCGTAATTCCTCTTGGCCCGGGATGGCCGCGCCGCAGATCGGACGGCGCGCCCGGGTCGGTAAAGTTAAGTCGGATCGCCTCCCATCTTGCACGCGGCCGCGGCGCATGCCGCCGGTACGCGTTGGGCTCTGGAGGGAAGGGGGACCCCGATGGGGGTACTCGAGCGCAATGTGCGCGATGACGTGGGGCAGCCGCTGGGCAATGTTCCAAGTTTAGACAATAGGAGACAAATGGATATGTTTGAGGACGAGTGCCAGCGCGCCTCGTGGCGTCGTCATGGAGCGATTGCCCGCGGCATAGCCAAGCGCGGTCTGGTGGCGTTCCTGGCTTTTGCCATGGCTTTTGGCACCACGCCGGCGCAACTTTGGGCCGAGGGCGCCGAGGGCATTGCCGAGGCCGTGACCCAGGCTGCGACGGCCGGCGAGGGCGCGGCGGCCGACGAGGACGCCGCTGCCGACGCCGGCGCGAACAGCGCGGCGGCGAGCGCTGCTGCCGATGGCGCCGACGATGATGCTGCCGAAAATGCCGCTGGCAGCGATAACGCGACGGCCGGTGATGCTACCGATACAGAGGGTTTGGCCGCCCCGGCATCTGTCGCTTCCGAGCAGGGTGATTCGTCGGACTCCGTCGCCGTTTCCGCGCGTTCGGCATACGTAACCGTTGACTCGGCTGAAATTGTTGATGCTGACGGCAACGGGCTTGCCTATGGCAGCGGTATCGCCAAGGTTGGCGATACCGTTAAGGTCGCAGCCTATTATTGGGACGATGACGAATGGGACAACGTCGAGATTTCGTCGTACGAGTACGATCAACTTGGTTACCAGTGGTATGTCGGCAACAGCCAGTCGTCCGATCCGGCGGCGTCAGGCTACACTGCTATCGAAGGCGCAACTGCTCGTGAACTCAAGCTGACCTCTAATCTTGCTGGTAAATACGTTGCGTGCCGCGTTACGCATGGTGACGGTGCTGGTGACCACAAGTTCACGGCAAGTCTCAAGTATCCAGTAAAGGCTCCTGCCGAACCCGAAGCCCCCAAGTCTGATGAGGCTAAGAGGCTGGACGAGGCGGTTGCGAAGCTCAAAGCCGATGGCTATTCAGGCTGGTATCCCAATCCATCCCAGGGAACCGATACCAACATCTGCTCCATGCTTTTGGCGAAGCTTGCCAACTTGGGCTACTCGGATATCAAGGTTTCGCTTGCGGGCGTAACCTATGGCGGTCGCGATCCCAAGCAGGATGGCGGCATCGCGGATGATGGAAAGATCTCCTATTTCTTCCTGTCTCCTGCAGATAAGACTTCCGCGCTTGATTACTCGCTGCTTCGCCAGTTTACGCCGACGTATACGCTGACGCTTGGCTCCGAGAGCGTGTCGTATACGCCCGGTCGCGCATCGACGCTCGCATGGGACGGCGGCAAGGTCATCGCCTATCTTAAGGCGGCATGGGCTCATGCTGAGGGTCTGCCCGACGAGATTGAGGCGGGCGTCACGCAGGGAACGCTTCCCGGCTCAATTAGCATCAACGGTATAAAGGTTGCTTCTATTGTCTGGATGAGTCTTGATGACTCTGTTGCCAAGGTGAATTCCAGCTACGGCGATCCGACGGTTACGTATACCCACGGTATGACCGACCAGATTGCTTGGCTCACGGCTACGCTCTCGCTGGCGGTTCCTGGCTACAATAATGCCCCGTCAAACGGGACGGCTTATCTTGTCACCTATACCGTCAAGGCGAAAACTCAGGAGCAGATCGATGCCGAAAAGGCCGAGCTGTCAGCTGCGCTCGACCGCATTGTGCTCAAGGATTTCGCTACCAACAAGGTAATCGATGCCAATACCGTTGAGGGCGACATCCAGCTGCCCAGTCGTTCTGGTATCGACGCTCCATCCGGCGCCAAGCTCTCCTATGCATCGAACGATGAGGCTGTTGCGAAGGTCAACGGCTACCGCGTGGTTGTTACCCGTGATATCAAAGGCGTCTCGAATGAAGTAGTTATTACGGCTACGCTTGCCAAGGACGGCATAACCGTAACGCGCGACATCGTCATCAAGGTTAAGCCCATCGACGATTCCGAGATTGACCAAGCTGTGGCATTTATGCAGCAGGTCAAGGATGCCTACGCAAAGTCTCTGCTCGGCGATAACGCTTCGGTTGACGCGGTTACCGAGAATCTGTCGACCTTTGCCGAAGCGGTGCCTACGGCAGACGGCGGCATCGAGTACCGCAAGGGTAAGGACAGCAAACTGTCCGGCGTTGTGGCAGCAGACCTTCCTGGATACGACGCGATGTCGGGGAACGACTGGCGCACGTATCGTACGAGCGACACCTCGGTCATCTCGAACGAAAATCTAAAGGTGACGCGCCCCAAGGCCGATACCCTTGTTACGGTCGAGAGCAACCTGACGTACGCCAAGTACGAATCTCTGGCGAAGGCGCATCCCGAGAACGCTAAGCTGCAGAGCCTCATTAACCAGAGCGTTAAGGCGACGTATCGCGTTGTTGGTACGGTCGATCATTCCGACCCCAAGATTTCCGTTGCCTTTAAGCTCGTTGGTATCGACGCCGACGGCAACGACGAGGTTTGGGCCGATTCTGCCAAGAGTGTCGTTTACGGCTCGACTGCCGGCGATGTGATTGAAGACGCTCTAAAGGGCATGGCCCATACCGCGACCGGTGTGGGCACGGCAGGGTACTATCTGAGTGATATCACTTCGGCGGATGGTCGCAAGCTGGGCTGGGATGCGTCGACAGGCAGGTACTGGCAGCTTTTTGTTAACGGGAAGGCGTCTGAGGTCGGCGCCGGCCAGGTTCACCTCGCCCCCGGCGATAGCGTCGTGCTCTACTATTCCGCTTTTGGTACCAGTCTTGACGAGATTGGGCAGGCTAAAGTCAAGGCCTCGTTGAGTCTGATTGGTCCTGATGCTAACGAGAAGACTTCGGTCTGGTACTCCTTCAACGACGTGAAGCTCCAGAACGGTGCGACGGCTGCCGACCTGACGGCGATGGCGCTGAAGGCTTCGGGCCTTGGGTACGAGCTGAAGACGCCGGAGAAGGACGGCTACTTCCTCCTGGAGAGCATTACGTCGACCGACGGTCGAAAGCTGGGTTCGAATGAGGCGACGGGTCGCTATTGGCAGCTCTACGTCAATGGCGAATATTCCAAGGTTGGTGCCGACCAGGCTGTGCTCAAGCCCGGCGACAACATCCAGTATGTCTACGCGTCCGATAGTGAAAAACCGCTTGACGGCGTAGTTTTGAACCCGAGCGCCGCACGTCCCAACTGGGACAGCGATTGGCCTGGTTATACGAGCGCCAACAAGGTAACCGATGCTCCTGTGCCCACGAAGGACGCCGAGGCAAAATGGGTGAGCGAGCTCAAGGGCTCGAGCGAATGGAGCAAGGGTATTTCCGACCCGCTGCTGGTCGGTGACTACCTCTACGTGGCCGTTGGCTCCAAGCTGCTTAAGAAGAATGTCGATACGGGTGAGACCGTTGCCGAAACGCCTTTGGCGGCAAAGATCGATTCGACCTCGCGTATGGTATACGCCGGCGGCGTGATACTCGTGCCGCTTTCGAGCGGTCGTCTGCAGGCGCTGACGGTTGATGCCCTGGCGACGGTTTGGGTAACCGATGAGTTGCCTGCTGGTCCCGATGGTGCCCAGCAGTCTCTTGCGTCCATTACGGTTCGTGACGGCTTTGCTTACTTTGGGACGGCATCGGCCAGCTGGTCCGACTCGAGCGACGGCTACCTGCTCTGCGTGCGCATCTCCGATGGCAAGGTTATGTGGCAGCATAAGAACGAGAACAGCAAGGGCTACTACTGGGCCGGCATGGCATTCTCGGGCAACTATGGTGTCATCGCGGACGATTCGGGCACGGTGAGCACGGTTAATCCCGACACTGGAGAGACCGTTGCGTCGCTCAAGGTTGCCGATCGCGTCCGTACAACGGTACTGGTCGATGGGTCAATCGCTTATGTTGTAAGTGCCGATGGCGTTTTGCATAAGCTTTCGGTTGGGAAAGACGGAGCGCTTTCTGAGCTCGGCAAGGTTTCGTTTGGCAGCAGCTCGACCTCGACGCCGGTGTTGGTCAACGGCAAAATTGTGGTCGGAGGCGCATCGACCGAGTCCTTTATGGGCGGCTATCAGAACAAGTACACGTACTACTACGGTCAGCTTGCAGTGATTGATGCCGAGACGCTTGCCGTGGACTATTCCATTTGCAAGGCGGACGGTAGCTATATTCGTCAGGGGGCTTCGGGCGGCGGTGATGTAAAGTCGCAGCCGGTCGTTTCTGTCCAGAATGGCGAGACGTACGTCTACTTTACGTCTAACAACAACCCGGGCGGCATCTATCGCTACCGTATTGGCGACGACGAGGCCGAGCTGCTTTATACGCCCGCGGCGGGCGACCAGCAGTACTGCATGGCTTCTATTTCGGTCGGATCCGATGGCTCACTCTACTATGTCAATGACTCGGGCAAGCTGTTTGCTGTCAAGGGCAATGGCCAAAGGGTCAAACGCTATACTGTGACGTTCGACGCCAACGGTAAGGATGCGGCGATGCCCGATTCTCAACGCGTGAAGGAAGGCAAAGCGGTGACGGAGCCCTCGACTAAGCCGCAGTGCAAGGGCTACACCTTTGCCGGGTGGTACACCGATGCTGCCTGCACCAAGGCGTATGACTTTAGCGCTGCGGTAACGGCCGATATGACGCTCTACGCCAAGTGGACTAAGAATGCCGTTACCCCTGGCGGTAACGGTGGCTCTGGCTCCAACGGCTCCAATGGCGGTTCGGGTAATGCCGGTGCTGGTTCTGGTTCCGGTAACGGCACAAACGGCCAGCAGGCTGGCGGTGCTGTTGCTCCGGGTCAGAAGCCGGTGTCCACCACGACCAAGACCGAGACCAAGGACGGCAAGGATTCCAAGAAGGATTCCGACAAGTCCGACAAGAAGGACAGCAAGAAGTCTGATAAGAAGTCCAGCAAGTCCAGCTCCAAGTCCGACACGGGCTCGTCTGATGCGGCCACTGCCAAGAAGTCCGCTGAGGCTCCGGCACAGCAGTCTGGCTTCAATCCGCTCGCCATCGTTGGTGTTGCGGCCGGCGTGATCGGGCTTGCGGTCATTGGCGTGTTCGTGTTTACCAAGCGCCGGTAGGTGAGAGCTGTGTCCAATAAACCTCAGGATGCCGACTCCAAGCAACCCGACTCGTCGTTTATTCAGCTCGACGATGGAAAGCAAAAGGGAGCCGCTTCGGCGGCGTCCGCCCCTCGGCGCAAGGCGCTGCTTGGCTCTCTGACGGCCGTCTGCATCGCGCTGATTGTCGTCTCGCTGGGCTTTGTTCACCCTTCCGCCAGCGGTGCCTGGTCCATCGATTGGATCGCTCGGGCCGTGGCGGGGAGGAGCGTTGCCGACTCTGGCTCTATCGCCTCTCGCAAGACGGAGACAGCGGGCTCCTCGTCTTCTGACGCTGCGGACTCCGAGTCCAAGAACTCGAATGAATCGGATTCCAAGGACGCTTCCGAGTCTTCGGACGAGAAGTCGGGCAAGGAATCGATAGAGAAGAAGTCCGAAGGCAAGGGCGGCAAGAAGTCCAACAACGCGTCTGCCGGACAGGACTCCGAATCCGCTGGTGAATCGAGTTCTTCTGACGGCTCCTCTTCGGGCGGCGGCTCGGTGTCTGACGGTGGGTCTGTATCCAACGGCGACAGCGCCTCTGCTGGCAATCAGGGCGGCTCGCAGCAGCCTGGCTACATTACTGTGACGGTCTCTGTGACGTCGAGTGCCGTGGGTAACCCGGTGTCTTCTGGCGGTACGTTCACCTTCAACGAGGGCGCTACCCCCTACGATGCTTTGTGTGCACTGGGCCTTTCCGTCAATGCGCACGGCTCATCGTACGGCACGTATGTCGCCGCTATCGGTGGTTTGGCCGAGAAGGAGCACGGTGGTACAAGCGGCTGGATGTATTCCGTCAACGGCGTAACGCCCAACACGGCGTGCAGCAACTACGTTCTCTCCAATGGCGACAGCGTGGTCTGGTATTACGTAACGGGCTAAATGCCTCGACATAACACGCCAAACGGGCGGTTCGGACCAACATCCGAGCCGCCCGCTTTTATGCGAATGGGACGTCGTTTCCCAATCGAGGCTCAACCGGAAATCACATCCCACCCTGAAGGTGAATTCCGGAACACAGTTTCCGCATCAGCATCCATTGGGAAAGCGCATCTCGTTCTAGACATCGATAACGGGATGCGCTTTCCGTTTTGGCGTCCGCGGGAAACTGCGTCCCGGAATCCGCGCGGGACTGCGGACAAAAAGTTGGACCGTTGAGGTCCGGAACGGAGTCCGCATGGCATACAGTAGGAGAATGGTGGAGAGGGCCAGGGCGCTTCGCGGCGCCGGGCTCACCG
>NZ_JBQKHC010000022.1:0-32662 GCF_052118485.1 Collinsella sp. LCP21S3_C7
AGTTTGCTGCTCTACAGTCCTGCGCAAGACGGAAAGCACATTAAGTGCTTTCCTTTGCGTGCGGAACTCGCGACAAACTTAACCCGCCCCGGCCCCCGATGGCCCCAGACCTGCCAAAAAGGGACAGGTTTATTTTGGTCGGTTTTATCTGGGGTAATGCCGCGCATGCGATTATCTAAAGATCTGAATTCAGATAACTGAATAGACTATCTGACAAAATCGAAACCCGCACCCACCAGCCCTTTTGCTATTCCCGGCGGGGTCCGCGGGTTAAGTTTATCGCGAGTTCCGCACGAGCCGGAGAGCACTTAATGTGCTCTCCGTGCGAGCAGGACTGTAGAGCAGGAAACTTTACCCGCGGACCCCGCCGGGAATAGCAAAAGGGCGACCCCTGTCCGGAGTCGCCCTTGTTGAGCTGATTATGTGTAGCTGTTACTCGGCGTCGTGGTGACGGCGGGGCTTGCGGCCTCCGTTGTCACCGGGACGGCGCGGACGGTCGCTGCGCTCGGAGCGCTCGCGACGCGGACGCTCACGGCGCTGGAAGTGCTCGCCATCGCCCTCGGGGGCATCCTCGGCACGAGCCGGAGCCTCGGGCTTATCCAGACGATCGAGCGAGATCTTGCCGCGATCGTCGACCTCGATGACGACGACCTTAACCTCGTCGCCCACGTTGAGGACATCCTCGACCTTCTCCACGCGACCCTTGGCAACGCGGGAGATGTGCAGCAGGCCGTCCTTACCGGGCAGCAGGTTGACAAAGGCGCCGAAGGGCTGGATGGAGACCACGCGACCGGTGTACTCCTCGCCCGGCTCGGGAACCTTGATGATGAGCTTGATGCGCTCGACAGCCTGGTCGACGGACTCGCCGGTGCCGCCGACAAAGACGGTGCCGTCCTCCTGGATGTCGACCAAAGCACCGGTCTCGTCTTGGATGCCGCGGATGACCTTACCGCCGGAACCGATGACGTCGCGGATCTTGTCGGTCGGAACCTGGATGGAGACGATGCGCGGAGCGGTGCTGCGCGTGGTGTGGCGCGGCTCGGGGATCACATCGAGCATCTTCTGCAGGATGAAGGCACGACCCTCCTTGGCCTGCTGCAGGGCGCGGGCCAGGATGTCGAAGGTAAGGCCCGTGGCCTTGTTGTCCATCTGCAGAGCGGTAATGCCCTCGGTGGTGCCGGTGACCTTAAAGTCCATATCGCCCAGGAAGTCCTCGAGACCCTGGATGTCGGACAGGACCACGGTCTTGCCCTCCTCCTGGATCAGGCCCATGGCGATACCGGAGACCGGGCGCTTAATGGGCACGCCACCGTCCATGAGGGCGAGCGTGGAGCCGCAGGTCGAAGCCATCGAAGAGGAGCCGTTGGACTCCATGACCTCGGAGACCACGCGGATGGCGTAGGGGAACTCGTTCTCGTCGGGGAGCACCGGAAGCAGGGCGCGCTCGGCCAGGTTGCCGTGACCGATCTCGCGGCGCTTGGGGCTACCCATGCGGCCGGTCTCGCCGGTGCAGAACGGCGGGAAGTTGTAGTGGTGCATGTAGCGCTTGCCCTCGGTGGGCTCGATGGTATCCAGACGCTGGCCCTCGTTGAGCATGCCGAGCGACAGGACGGAGAGCACCTGGGTCTGGCCGCGCTGGAACAGGCCGGAGCCATGAACGAGCGGCAGGTAATTGTCCTTCACCATAATGGGGCGAATCTCATCGGCGGCACGGCCGTCGACGCGCTCACCGGTCTCGACGACCATGGTGCGCATGGCCTTCTTCTCGAGCTTCTTGAGTGCCACGGGGATCTCGCGCTCCCAAGCGGCCTGCTCCTCCTCGGTGAACTCGGCACGGATGGACTCCTTCAGAGCCTCGACCTTGCCGATACGGGACAGCTTGTCGGCGTCGCGAAGGGCGGCTGCCATCTCGTCGTAATGGGCGAAGATGCGCTCCTGGACCTCCTCGACGGGCTGGTCGAGCGGGTACTCCTTCTTGACGATAGCGCCGTTGACCTGCTCCCACTCGGCAACGAACTCGTCCTGAGCCCGGCAGAAAGCAGCGAGGGCCTCCTGGCCAAACTTCATGGCGGCGAGCATATCGTCCTCGGAGATCTCATCGGCGCCGGCCTCGACCATCGAGATGAAGTCGGCAGAGCCGCCCAGCTCCAGGTCCAGATCGGAGTTCTCGCGCTCCTCATAGGTGGGGTTGACGATAAACTCGCCGGTCTCCACGTTGCGGCCGATGCGCACGCACGCAAGCGGGCCCTCGAAGGGCACGCCGCCGAGCGTCATGGCCAGGGAGGCACCCATGACGTTGATGACGTCGAAGGGGTTGACCTGGTCGGCAACGAGCGAGGTGGCGACGATGTGCACCTCGTTGCGGAAGCCGTCCGGGAAGCTCGGGCGAATAGGACGGTCGATCATGCGGGCCGTGAGCGTGGCCTTCTCGCTGGGACGGCCCTCGCGCTTGAGGTAGCCACCCGGAATACGGCCGGCAGCGTACATCTTCTCGTTGAAGTCGACGGTCAGCGGAAAGAAGTCGTAGTTCTTGCGCTCCTTGGAGACGACCACGGTGTCGAGCATCGTGGTGTCGCCCTGCTTGACCAGACAAGCGCCGGTGGCCTGCTTGGCAAGCTCGCCCGACTCAAAGGTGTAGGTCTTGCCGTACAGCTCAAAGGTCTTGGATACGAGTGTCATTGTTCTCCTTTACCCCGCAGGCCCCTTGCCTGCGGGCTTCTCATGTGACGCGGGCCCCCTGCCCCCGCCACGCTTCAGAGCGTGATTGTTCACGCCCTTACACAAAAAGAGCGCCCCGCTGCGCAGGACGCTCTTAGCATGTACAAATCCTTACTGGATGTTGTCGCGGATGCCCAGAGCCTTGATGAGCTCACGATACTCGACGACGTCGTTCTTCTTGATGTAGGAGAGAAGACGACGACGGCGACCGACGAGCATGAGCAGACCACGACGGGTGTGGAAGTCCTTCTGGTGGGACTTCATGTGCTCGGTCAGCTCCTTGATGCGCTCGGTCAGGATGGCGACCTGAACCTTGGGGTTGCCGGTGTCGACCGGGGTGTTACCGAACTGGGCAGTCAGCTCCGCCTTGCGCTCTTTGGAAACAGTCATTGTTTCACCTTTCGTTTCGCGTCGCCCGCGGGCGACTCTATTCGCCTCGGACTGGGAAGCCGCCGGTGGAGCGAGCATCCAAGGTCGAGGTACCAACAGGTCGGTATGTTACCACAAGCGGACCGCGTATGCCCATCATCACCGACCCAACATGAATTCCATCGCGCGAAGACGTTGATCGGTGTGCGTCGCAGCCCAAACATGCGAAAGCCCCAGCAAAAAGGCGGCAGTATGGGGGTCGACCCTCTCGGCCATGAGCGCATCGAAGGTCATGGACATGAGGGCGCGCAGCCATGCGACCTCGCCGGTCGACACCAGCTCGGCACCCGGAACGCTCGACGCGCACGACCCGCACATGAGCCCGCCCGCCTGGGGCGAAAAATACGACAGCATGGGGTCTCCGCACAGTACGCAGGCCGAAAAATCGGGTCGATAGCCAACGTGCGACAGCAGCTTAAAGACATATGCCGCCACAAGCAGGTCCATATGTGCCGTGTCGAGCCTGCTGCCCACCAGGGCAAGTGCTCGCTGCGTAATGGCAAAGGTAAACGGGTCCTCGGCGTCCTCGAACGAGCACACGCGCGCGACCTCGGCGATCGCGCTTGCGGCGCAGGTCGTCTCGTAATCGGGCGCGGCGCCGAGCGGCGCCTCCATAAGCTCGGCCTGAGAAACCACGTCGAGCGACCGTCCGTGCGCGAGCAGCATATCGACGGTACAGAACAGCTCGCAGCGCGCCGCCAGGCGCCCGCCGGGTTTGCGCGCGCCCTTTGCCACGGCACGGACCTGCCGACCCCGCTCATCAAGCATCGTCAAGATCAGATCGGTCTCCTTGAGCTTGGTCTTATCGAGGACGAGTACCTTTGTGCGATATGTCCGTGAGCCTGCCATGAGCGCCGCGCGCCCTTAGTCCTCGGCGTTGTAGCCAAAACGGCGAATCTGGGCCTCGTCGTCACGCCAGCCGGCCTTTACCTTCACGTCCAGCTCCAAAAAGACCTGCGTGCCAAAGATGCGCTCAAGATCGCGACGGGCGTCGATGCCGATATGCTTGATCATCTCGCCGCCCTTACCGATGATGATGCCCTTTTGGCCCTCGCGCTCGACGTAAATGGTGGCATGCACGCGCAGCACCTTCTTGGTCTGCTCGAGCGCATCGCAGATTACGCCAACGGAGTGCGGAATCTCATCACGGGTGCGCCGCAAGACCTTCTCGCGCACAAACTCGGCAACGAGCGTCTCGTCGGAAGCGTCGGTACCCATGTCCTCGGGGAACCAACGCGGGCCCTCGGGCAAAAAGTGCGCAACGGTCTCGATGAAGGCATCGACGTTAAAGTTCTTGACCGACGACGTCACGATCTCATCGTCATATTCCATGAGCTCGTGGGCGGCCTTAAGCTGCTCCATGACCTGTGCGGGATCGGCCTCATCGGCCTTGGTGAGCACCAGGACCTTCTTGGAACGGGCGCATCTGACGCGCTCGGCAACCCAGGCGTCTCCCCTGCCGATCGGTTTGGTGGCATCAATCAAAAACGCGACGACATCGACATCGTTCAGCTCGAACAGCGCGCTCTTGTTGAGCTCGGACCCCAGGCCGTCCTTGGGCTTGTGGATACCCGGAGTATCGACAAAAACCAGCTGGTAGCCGGGGCGATTGACGACGGCGCGCATGCGACGGCGGGTCGTCTGGGCCACCGGCGAGGTGATGGCGACCTTTTTGCCATAGCAGGCGTTGAGCAGCGTGGACTTACCGGCGTTGGGGCGACCGACCAGGGCCACGAAGCCGCTGCGGAAACCGGGCTCAACGTCGCCAAAGCCCGCGAGGTTGTCGTCCTCGTCGCACAGGGCGTCGAGCTCCTCGTCACTCATGCCCTCAAACGGGTCGAACTCCTCGACCTCGCAAGCCTCAGTCGCTTCGGCATCCACAGCATCCAGGGGCTCGTCGTCCAGCGTTTCATCGTTAGGCTGCATATTGTCGGACATGAAGATCCCTTTCTAAATAAAGCCGAGCGCGTGGGCAAATACCAACAAGCCCACAATCGCGGCGGTGATGGAAAGAACGTATACGGAGGCGGCGGCGATATCCTTTACACGCTTTGCCAGCGGATGGAACTCCTGGGTCGCCAAATCGACAATCGCCTCCATGGCGGTGTTGCACAGCTCGCCGTGAATCACCAGGCCGCAGCAAATGATAATCGTAGCCCACTCGGCAATGTCGAGCCCCACGATGCAGCCGGCAATGACAGTGCACACACCCGCCACGAGCATGACCTTAATGTTACGCTCGGTCTTGACGGCGGTAACGAAGCCCTCCATGGCGTAGGAGAACGACTTTAAAAAGGACGGATGGTCCTTGTTCGATCCGGGAATCATAGACGGCTCCTAGTCGTGGGCATGGTTGGTGATGGGGCCGACGTGAACCAGCTTGGGGTCCTCGCCGCGCTCGAGCGCCAGATCGCGCAGGATGGCGTCCTCGCGGGCCTCCATGACCTCGGCCTCGTCGTCCACGATATGATCGTAGCCCAGTAAATGCAACATGCCATGCACGAGCATCAGGCGGCACTCACCGGCAGGGCTATTGCCAAAGCCGGGGGCCTGACGGGCAATGACCTGCGGGGCCAAGATGATATCGCCGAGCTCGAGCGTCTCGTCGGCTGGGATATCCTCGTCAAAGGCCGAGTCGCATTCAAACGAGAGGACATCGGTGGTACGGTCGATACCGCGCCACTCGTGGTTGAGCTCGTGCATCTCATCCTCATCGACATACGAAAGGGAAATCTCGACTTTTCGCTCAACGCCCTCGGCAGCAAGCACGACCTCGCAGATGTGCTCTACCTCCTGTGCGTCAAGCAGCGTATCGAGCTCGGCATCGTTGCTGATCAATACACTCAACGGGACTCCTTTCGGTCGCGCACGCGTTTCTCGCGCACGTCATCATAAGCATCATATGCCTCGACGATTCGCCCCACCAAGGCGTGACGCACCACGTCGGCACGCTCGAGGTGCGAAAACGCGACATCGTCGACACGACCCAAAATCTGCTCAACGTCGGCAAGACCGCCGCGACGACCCACCAGATCGCGCTGGCTCAGGTCACCGGTAATCACAAACTTGGAGTTAAAGCCCAAGCGCGTCAGGAACATCTTCATCTGCTCGGGCGTGGTATTTTGAGCCTCGTCGAGCACCACGAAGGCATCGCTCAGCGTACGACCGCGCATGTAGGCAAGCGGGGCGATCTCGATCACGCCACGCTCCATAAGCTCATCGGTGCGCTCGCGATCCATCATGTCAAAAAGGGCGTCGTAGAGCGGACGCATGTAGGGATCGATCTTTTCCTCGAGGGTACCGGGCAAAAAGCCCAAGTTCTCCCCCGCCTCGACAACCGGACGCGTCAAGATCAGACGGCCCACCTCGTGACGCTTGAGCGCGGCAACGGCGAGTGCCATGGCCAGATAGGTCTTACCGGTACCGGCAGGACCCAAGCCAAACGTGATGGTATGCGAGCGGATGGCATCCACATAGCGCTTTTGACCGAGCGTCTTGGGGCGAATGGCACGACCGCGATACGAAAGCAGCACATCATCGCGAAGCGACGTAGCCCCGTACTCACCGTCGCGCAAGACGGCCAGGCAGCGAGAGACATCGTCGACAGACAGCGTCCGTCCGGCGGCAACCTCGCGAAAAGCATGCTCGAAAAAGCGCGCCACGAGCTCGACCTCGTCCGGGTCACCGCACACGGCGATACTGTCGCCACGGGCGACCACGTGGGCGCGAACCAAGCTCTCTAGCGCACGAAGGACGCCGTCGCCGGCACCCAAAACGCGCGAGGGATCAATTCCATCGGGAACGGTAAGTCTAATCTTCGAGGCTTCCATGAACCTCCCTGCGTGCATGGACCAAGCCGGAATCATCGACTCCGATGATATCAACATCGAGCAGGCACGGGGCTGTGAGTCCGCAGGTATCGTCAAGACGGGCATGATGGAACGAACCGAGCGTCAGGTTGTCGCCATACTCGAGCACGGCACGCTCGACGGTGCCCACGCGACGGCGGGCGTCGGCAATGGAGAGTTCCTGCGCCGCGGCTCGCATACGACGGCTGCGCTCAGCCATAACCTCGGGCGGCACCTGGTCGGGCATGTCGGCAGCAAGGGTACCGGGACGCTTGCTATAGCGAAAGACATGCATGCGCGAAAAGCCCACGCGACGGCACAACGCCAGCGACTCCTCAAATTCCTCGTCCGTCTCGCCGGGAAAACCGACGATGACGTCGCACGAAAGGGACGCCTGAGGCAAGTTGGCGCGGATCATACGCACCGTCTCCTCAAATGCCTCGGCGCTATAGGGACGGCCCATGCGATGCAGGGTCGCCGTGCAGCCAGACTGCACGGGCAGGTGCAAAAACGGGGCGATGCGCCGCGGATAGCGCGCCATGACCTTAAGCAGGGGCTCGGAGATATCCATGGGCTCGACCGAGGAAATGCGCACATGCGGAATAGACGTACGCTCCATGATTGCCTCGAGCAGCTCATCGATCTCGACGTGTTCGTCGGTCGCACTCTTGCCATCGTAGGCGCCCAGGTTCACGCCCGTCAGCACCACCTCGGGCACGCCGGCCTCCTGAGCCTCACGAACTTGTTCGAGCACAGACTCGACCGGCACGGAGCGCTCGGGGCCGCGGGCCTTCCACACAATGCAATAGGTGCAACGATGGTTGCAGCCGTCCTGGATCTTCACACCCAGACGCGAGCGACCGAGCGCGTCGACCACGTCGCCGTCGCTACAGGCGGCCACGCTATCGGACTCAACGCCCAGCACCTCGCAGACGCGTTCGGCGACATCGATCTTAGACGGCTCCGCGATCACGCGGTCCGAAAGCTCCAGAAGCTCCTCGGGGTGCAAATTGACAACGCACCCGGTCACGACCACATAGGGCTCTTTTGGATGAGCCAGCGCATGGCGGACGGCCTTACGGGTCTTGGCCTCGGCCTCGCCCGTAACGGCACAGGTGTTAATGACGATCAGCTCCGCATCCTGAGGCTCCACCATTGCAAAACCCAGGCGCATAAGATCGGCAGTAATACGGTCGGACTCAACCCGGTTGACACGGCAGCCGAGGTTGACAACAGAGATATGAGGTGCGAGCACGCGGGCTCCTTAATCGAGGATGTCGTCGAGAGCGCTCTTAATGCGATCGGTCACCGATTTCTTGCCGGAAGCGACATCGTCGCCCGACTCGGCGGCGAAAGCCTCGAGCAGCTCGCGCTGCTTGGCGGAAAGGTTCGTGGGGACGAGCACGCGCAGCTGAACGATCAAGCGTCCACGCGAGCCGCCACCGCCGATACGGGGCATACCGTAGTTGTTGACACTCACGGTGTCGCCGTACTGCGTACCGGCGGGGACGCACACCTTGACGATCTCGTCGGGCAAAATGCCCTCAACCTTAATCTCGCAGCCGAGCGCAGCCTGCGCAATCGAGATATCGCTCACGAGGTACAGATCGTCGCCGTTGCGTTTAAAACGCTCGTGATCGGCGACGCGCACGTTGACGATCAGGTCGCCCGAGGGCTCACCACGAAGGCCTGCCTCGCCAAAGCCGCTCACGCGCAGCTGGCGACCGGTCGAGACGCCGGCAGGGATATCGATGTCGATCTTTTCGTGCGAAGGCGTGCGGCCCTGACCGTCGCAGGTCTCGCAGGGATGGTCGATGACCGTGCCTTCGCCATGGCAGTCGGGGCAGGGCGAAGAGGACTGAACCTGACCCAGGAACGAGCGCTGGACCGTTGTGACATAGCCCGTGCCGTGGCAACGTCTGCACTGCTTTTCGGCCGCACCCTCGGCCCTACCGGTGCCATTGCAATCCTCGCAGGGGGCAAGGCGGTCATAGCTGATCGTCTTTTTGCAACCGAGCGCCGCCTCCTCAAGGGTCACCGAAAGGGAGATGGCCATATCGCGGCCGCGACGACGCTCGCGGCGATTTCGGGCGCCACCGCCGGCACCGCCGCCAAAGAACGACGAAAAGAGATCGTCCATGCCCATGCCGCCAAAGATATCGTTAATGTCGACATAACCGGAGCCACCGGGGCCGTCGGGCGAACCGTAGCGATCGTAGTTTGCACGCTTCTGCTCGTCGGAAAGAACGGAATATGCCTCGTTGAGCTCTTTGAACTTGGCCTCGGCATCGGGGTCGTCCGAAACGTCCGGGTGTACGATACGGGCCTTCTTTAGAAACGCGCGCTTAATCGTCCGCGCGTCGGCATCCTTGTCGACGCCAAGTACCTCGTAGTAATCCCTATTTTCCGACACGACCGAATCCTTCCGACTTTCATTATTGTCACAGTGCGTCCTATACCCAAGCTGGGCCGACCGCAAACAAAGGGTTTGATGTTATTGCATTACGTAGGGCGAAAGCATGGCACGTTGCGAGCAGCTCGCAAACCAAACCGACACGAGAGCAAACATAAATCCGTTGGCAAAACCGTTGGCAAACTGCATCGCGCCGCGCTTCCACCACAGCAGGCTGCGGTGAAGCACGCCGTCCGAGAGCACCATGAACAAGCCCATGGCAAACGGAACAAAGCACATCATGGCAAAGGCCGAGAACACGCCCGAGATGGCCGACAGCACCAAAAAAGGCGCCACGATGCCCATCAGGTAAAAACCGGTACGCGCCTTGCCCTCCAGGCGTTCGGCCTCGACATGGGCGCGCCCGACCAAATCGCCGCCCGAGGCACCGTTGGTGCCGGCGTGACCCATGCCGTCAATATGGACCTCGTCGCCATCATGCGTGCCGGCGGGAAACTCAATCGTCTGCTCGGAGGTCACACGGGTCCGCCCGCTGCCACCGCAATCGGGGCAGGGGTCGGCGACGACCTTACCGGAACCGCCGCACTCGGGGCAGACCGACTGGAACGTGCCGGCACCAAACAGGAAGGACAGGTCGACGTCGATGTGGCCGCGACCGCCGCAGCTCGGACAGGTATGTGCATGCTCGGACGAGACAGAGCCCGAGCCTCCGCAATGACCACAGGTATCGAAGCGCGTATAGCGGACGGTCTTGCGGGCACCGCCCTTGGCCTCCTTGGCGTCGAGCCTAATATCGACGACCACGTTGGCGCCGTTCTCGGGATTATAGGCAGCCTGGCTGCGACGCTGCTGGCCCCAGGCGCCACCAAAGGGAAAGCCGCCCTCAAAGGGATTGCCATAGCCTGCGCTGCCGGCGTAGCCGCCGCCATAGGGCGAAGCAGAAGGAGCGCCGGCGAAGGGGTTGCCCGAGCGCATGGCATCATAGCGCGCACGCTTCTGCTCGTCCGAAAGCACGGCATAGGCCTCGGAAACCTCTTTAAACTTTTCCTCGGCATCCGGCTCTTTGTTGACGTCCGGATGGAGCTTGCGGGCCTTTTGCTGAAAGGCCTTCTGGATATCACGCGAGGTGGCGTCCTTGGAGACACCCAAGATCTCGTAGTAATCTTTTTCGTTCATCGTCGCCATGCGCGGCAACCTCCTGCTCACAGCAGCGTATATATTGCGGTAATTCTACCCGAGCGGCCTAAGCTAGACCCCAAAACAGCTCGAACAGCATATTTCCATCGAGCCAGCCCAAGTGGGTGGGCGCTAAACGGGCGCGGGCGCGACCCGCTACAACATCTTTTGAGGTGATGCGCCCCGCATGCCCCTCGACATCATCGGGTACCCAGGTGGCAAGGCCCAACTCGAGCGCACGGTCGCAGGACGCCGCCAGCTCGTCTGCAGGAATCACGCTTGCCGAGCGAACCAACAGGTCGGGCCCAATGCCACGCGTCATGCGACAGGCGAGCATCAAATCCTCCGCCGCCGCCTCGCGCTGCGACAGATACTCGGCATCAAACGTCGTCGCGGAATCGTCGCGTTGCACCAGACGCACGCGATACGCATCGCCGCGAGCGGGCACGTCGGGATAAAGCCCGGCCAAGCGATCGAAATCCTCGGCGTCGAGCATGCCCGCGGCAGAGCGACCCAGGCCCAGATAGCCCCGTCCGGTCCAATAGGCGATGTTATGCGAGCACTCATGTCCGTCGAGTGCATAGCTTGCCACCTCATACGGGTGATAGCTGGCCGCGCCCAGACGCTCGCGCGCCGCTTCCATGCACGCAACCTGAAAATCCTCGTCGGGCTCGAGCGACTCGTCGCAGAACGCCATGCGGTAGAGCGGCGTGCCTTGCTCGAGGGTGAGAGGGTACACCGACACATGTTGCGGCGCCGCTGCCAACA
The DNA here is from genome assembly GCF_052118485.1 of Collinsella sp. LCP21S3_C7. Classification (NCBI taxonomy): domain Bacteria; kingdom Bacillati; phylum Actinomycetota; class Coriobacteriia; order Coriobacteriales; family Coriobacteriaceae; genus Collinsella; species Collinsella sp. LCP21S3_C7. The sequence goes on from NZ_JBQKHC010000022.1 coordinate 11,353, forward strand.
CGCCATCGAGCGTGCGCTTCCAACTCGCTGCGGTCTGCCCGGGAAGGCCGCACATAAGGTCGCACGACACATCGAGCCCAGCGTCCTTAACCGTCGTGATGGCATCGAGCGCCCGATCGGCATCGTGAATACGGCCGATGGCGGTAAGTTCGGCATTATCGAGCGTTTGCACGCCCAGAGAGACGCGCGTGACACCAACCTTGGCAAGCGCAGCGGCAAGCTCGGCGGTCAGCGACTCAGGATTAGCCTCGCAGGTAAACTCAACGGGCTTGCACCACATGCAAATACGCCGGGCAAGTTCCACCAGACGCTCTCCCGCCAGCGACGGTGTGCCGCCGCCAACATAGACGGTGCGGACCTGCGCAAGCGCCCCGGTGTCTCCAAAGGCATCAAGGCGCGCATACAGCTGCTCAAAATAGGCATCGAGCGCTGCGCTCAGGTCGCACGGAGCAAAACTGCGTGAGTCAAAGTCGCAGTACCGACACTTTTGAGCGCAAAACGGCACATGCACGTACAGCGCGGTAACGGCCACCGTTAGGCCTCCAGCGGATGAGCAGGCACCGACTCGCCAGCGGCAAGCGCGGCCTCGCAGGCCACCACATCGCGCTCGATATCATCGACCAATGCCATGAACTCCTCATATGTGGAGCAACGCACCACCTGGGCGCGCCAGGCTGCAGCATGGGGCATGCCCTTTAGATACCAGCTTGCATACGTACGGGCACGCGACATGAGCGGCAGAAGCTCATGCGTCAGCGTGAGATGCTCGCGCAGGGCGTCCAGGCGCTCGACAGAGCTGCGCACCGGCACCGGTACGCCATTGAGCGCAAGGGCGCGAGCATCACCAAAGACCCAGGGATTACCGTAGATGCCGCGTGCGATAAACACCGCGCTGGCACCCGAGTTGCGCAGATGCTCCGCGGCATCCTCGGCCGAGAACACGTCGCCCGAACCGATGACGGGAATCTCGACAGCATCGGCCACCTCATCGACGACCGACCAATCGGCCTGACCCGTATAGAGCTGCGTGGCACAGCGACCATGCACCGCCACAGCAGCGGCGCCCGCCCCCTCGAGCATCTGGGCAAACGTCGCGGCATTGCGATCTTCGGCGTAAAAGCCTTTGCGGATCTTAACGGTCACGGGCACGTGCGCCGCGCCCACCGCCGCCTCGACGATCTTTTCGGCCAGCTCGGGCGTGCGCATGAGCGCCGAGCCCTCGCCTTTGGTGACGACCTTGCGAGCCGGGCAGGCCATGTTGATATCGATCAGCGACAGGCGATCGCCCACACGCTCCTCGACGGCAGCGACGGCGCTCGCAAATTGATCGGGCTTGGAGCCAAAGAGCTGCACGCAGATCTGCCGCTCCTCGTCGGCCGGCAGCACCAGGCGCCACGTCTTATTGCTGGCATAGGCAAGGCCCGCCACGCTCACCATCTCGCTATAGGCAAGATTGGCGCCGCGGCGGCGGCACATGATGCGATAGGCGGGATCGGTCACGCCGGCCATGGGAGCCATAAGGAACGGCTGCTCGGCATAGGCACCCAGCAGCCGCGTACTGTATTCAGAAAGCGCCATGGAACTACTCGTCCACCTTGAGGATCGCCATAAAGGCCTCTTGCGGGACCTCGACCGAACCGATGGCCTTCATGCGCTTCTTGCCCTCTTTCTGCTTCTCGAGCAGCTTGCGTTTACGCGAGATATCGCCGCCATAGCACTTGGCCAAAACGTCCTTGCGGCGCGCCTTGACGGTCGAGCGGGCAATGATCTTGTTGCCAATGGCACCCTGAATGGGCACCTCGAACAGCTGGCGCGGAATAATTTCCTTAAGCTTGTCGCACAACCCGCGGGCCAGGCCATAGGCCTTGTCCTTGTGCACGATAAACGAAAGCGCGTCCACCTCGTCGCCCGAAAGCAGGATATCGAGCTTGACGAGCTCGGAGGGACGATACTCGTTGAACTCATAATCGAGCGACGCATAGCCCTTGGTGCGGCTCTTGAGCTGGTCAAAGAAGTCCAGGATGAGTTCGGCGAGCGGCATGTCGAAGCGCATCTCGACCGATTTGCTCGTGAGGTGGATCATGTCGGTCGTAATGCCGCGGTGCTCGATAGCGAGCTGCATGACGGCTCCCGTATACTCGGGCGGGCAGATAATCTTGGCCTTGAGGTAGGGCTCCTCAATGCGCTCGATGCGCGTAGCCTCGGGCAGATCCTGCGGGCTGCGGACATCAAGCATCTCGCCGTCGGTCTTGTAGACGTGGTAGTCCACCGAAGGGCTCGTGGCGATGAGGTCCAGGTTGAACTCGCGCTCCAGGCGCTCCTTGACGACCTCCATATGCAGCAGGCCCAAGAAGCCAACGCGGAAGCCAAAGCCGAGCGCCACCGAGGTCTCGGGCTCCCACACCAACGACGGGTCGTTGACATGCAGCTTATCGAGAGCGTCACGCAGGTTCTCATAATCCTTGTTGTCGATCGGGAACAAGCCCGTATAGACCATGGGCTTGGCCTCACGGTAACCGGGAAGCGGCTCAGGGCAGGGATTCGACGCCCACGTGAGGGTATCGCCCACGCGAACGGCCTCAGGGTCCTTCAGGCCCGTGACCACGTAGCCCACCTCACCGACCGTCAGCGCGTCGACCGGAGTCTCGGCGGGGCGCTTGACGCCCACGCCATCGACCAAAAAGTCGCCCTCGGCCTGCATCATGCGCAGGGTATCGCCCTTCTTGATGGAGCCGTCAAAGACGCGGACCGTGGCGACGACGCCGCGGTACTCGTCAAAATACGAATCCAGGATGAGCGCCTTGAGCGGAGCCGTCGCATCGCCCTTGGGCGGTGAGATCAAAAAGACGATGGACTCCAGCAGATCATGGATGCCCTCGCCGGTCTTGCCCGATACGCACACGGCATCGTCGGCAGGAATCGCCAGGTCATCCTCGATCTCGGTCTTAACCTCGTCGGGGTGTGCCGACGGCAGGTCGATCTTGTTGATAGCGGGCACGATATCCAGGTTGGCGTTCATGGCGAGCGTCGCGTTGGAGACGGTCTGCGCCTCGACGCCCTGCGTGGCGTCGACGACGAGCACCGCACCCTCGCAAGCGGCAAGCGAACGCGAGACCTCGTAGGTAAAGTCCACGTGGCCCGGCGTATCGATCAGGTTGAACTGATACGTCTCGCCATCGTCGGCGTCATAGGAAACGCGAACGGCATTGGACTTGATCGTGATGCCGCGCTCGCGCTCGATATCCATGGTGTCGAGCAGCTGCGATTCCATGTCGCGCTCGTCGACGGTATGGGTGAGCTCGAGGATGCGATCACTGATCGTGGACTTGCCATGGTCGATGTGCGCAACGATCGAGAAGTTGCGGATGTGGGAAATGTCAATTGAAGTATTCATGCGGACTATCTTACCCGAGCGGTACAAAAAATGGAGCCTGTTCCATAAAACAGGCTCCATTTATGCGCGTAATCTATGTGGTGTGAAATTTACAACTTAGGCGTTGATGCTGTTCACGAGCTTGGCAAGACCGGACTTGCGGTTGGAAGCCTGGTTCTTGTGGATAACATGCTTGGCGGCAGCCATGTCGAGACGCTTGGTGACGGTCTTGAGGGCAGCCTGGGCCTTCTCGGCGTCGCCCTCGGCGACGGCGGACTGGACGTGCTTGGTCAGCGTCTTGAGCTCGGACTTGACAGCCTTGTTACGCATGCGAGCTGCCTCATTGGTGCGGATACGCTTCTTCTGAGACTTGATGTTTGCCACTTCTGGAGTTCCTTTCGAGTTCCTTGCAAAAAATGTATGACACCTCTGAGACACGGTGAGGTCATGCAAGCGCCTACTATAGCACGCTCCCCCTCAAAGGGATAGAACGAATTTGTCAAATAGACAGGTATCATCACGATTTTCTCAAGATGTTCGTAATCCAGAGCAAAAGCGCGTTCTGAGAATCGGCCGAACCCTTAAGAGCGAGCTCAACATCGACCGCGCCCTCGAGCGCCGCGACGAGCTCCGCCATCGAAAAGCGGCGTGCCCAGGTCAGGTGATTCTTAACCTGCCAGGGTTGAAGCTTGAGCGTCGCGGCAAGCTCGCGACCCTGCCCACGCGCATCGAGCGCCTTGGCGACGATAAGCTCGCGAATTCGTCCGCACAGCAGCGTGTAGGTCCACACATAGCTCTTGGCGGGTAGCAGCCCAAAGAGCTCAAGCGAGCGGCGCATATCACGAGCCGAGACCGCGTTGAGAAAATCCCAGGGCTGAACTTCGGCCGTGCGCACGATCCAGCGTTCCACATCGGCAAGCTCAATTTGCGGCGCATCGACCATCTGGGCAAGCTTGGCCAAGTCGTTATCGAGCATGCGAGTGTTTTCACCCGAACGCGAGACGAGTTCCTCGGCGGCCGCGGTCGAGATCGACTTGCCGTGCTGCGTCGCCATCTGCTGCACGCGGCGCGGTAGCTCCCAGCGCTTGGTGCCGGAGCAATCGATCACGGCCTTCTTGTCGATCTTGGCGATCGCCTTATACAGGCGCGTGTTCTTGGCAAGCGAGTCGGCGATGATGAGACAGACCGTTGTGGGGCTTGGACTCGCTAAATACTCGACAAGCGGCTCCGAGACCGCCTTGGCGAGCTTTGAGCAGCCGTCAAGGATTACCAAGCGAAACTCGCTGCCCATGGGAAAAGTGTTGAGCGATCCGATAATGGACTCGATATCGGGGTCCTTGGTCATGTCGCGCTCGTCGAGGTTGAACTCGACCATACCCGACTTTTCCAGACGTGCTTTCATACGCGAGACGGCGTGGTCGCGCTTGACTCCGTCGGTACCGACGATCAGATATGCCGGCAGCAGACCGGTTTCAGACATCGCGCTCCCCTCCCGCAGGCTCTCCTGTTCGTACCGTGCCATTCTATCCCACGGGTTGGTCCCGCGCCAACGGCAGCATCACGGTCGCTGACATCGCATGGTAAAACCGGCCGCAGTCGGCGAGACGGTAATGTCGCCTCTCTCGATAGTGCATGCGAACGCGCCGCCCGCATCGCTAACGGCATCGATGCAGACATCGGATGGATGGCCGTAGCGGTTGCCCTCGCCCGCGCTCGCAATAGAGAGCTCGGGCTTAAGGGTTTCCAGCAGGTCTGTATCGACAGAAACTTTTGAGCCGTGATGCCCCAGCTTGAGCACATCGATATCACCCACCTCCTGTACAAACTCGCGCTCCTGATCGAGCTCGGCATCACCAGTGAGGAGCATACGCAGGCTTTTGCCTTCCTGAGCATAGGAGAGCAGCAAGACAAGCGAGTCCTCATTGCCCTCACCGTCAACCGTATCAAACGGCCACATCACACGAGCCCGAAATGCGCCGATATCGACTGTGTCTCCGCGAGCCACCTGCCGATACGTGACGCTTGGGCGATTCAGAACCTCAGCAGGCGCGCTGCCCAGCGCATCCGCCGCAACCGCAATGCTTCCAACCGAAAACCGATCGAGTACGTCGGGAAGACCGCCCCAATGGTCTTCATCCCAATGCGTCACGAAGACGGCGTCGATATGGTGGACGTTATTGCGAACCAACGCCGACACCACGCGCGCGTCGAGCCCACAGTCGACGAGCGCCACGGCGCCACCCTGACGAACAAGAATCGCATCGGCCTGGCCAACATCAAGGACTGTCACCGAAGGCGGCGCACATCGATCCCAATAGACATACGGAACGCCCGCCGCAAGCATCAAACACAGCAGCCCCACCGCCATGGGCCGCGCGCTGGGGCGTGGCCACAAGACCAAGAGGACCACCAGCGAAAAAGGCACCACGTATACCAAGGGCGTATCGGGCGGCACGCTTACGGATGCGCCCGGAACGGCAGCAAAGAGCTGCTCAAAGAACAGGGCACAGCGAGCGATAGCCATGGGCACCACAAGCGCCCCGTGACGCAAGAGCGGCACAAGCGAGCAAGGCACCAGCACAACCGAAGATGCGAGCAGAACGCTTATCACCGGACCGATCACGGCATTTGCAAGCGGGGCAATGAGCGAAAACATCCCAAATGCGGGAATGGTTACGGGAAGTGTCGCGAGCTGCGAGCACAGCGTGACGGACAAAATACTGGCAACCCCCGATGGCACGCTCAGCTCGCCCAAGGCGTAGGTAGCGTAGGGGCAAAAACAAAGGATGGCAAAAACACTGGCGCACGATAGCTGAAAACCCATCTCGAACAATACTGTCGGCCGCAGCAAAATAAAGATTGTCATGGTCAAAAATAGAGCCGAAAGGCCATGCCGACGACGTCCGGCGCCGTTGACGACAAGCGTCACCGCCACCATACAGCACGCGCGCACGGCCGAGGGCGAAGCGCCCGTAAAGACGGCATAGGCAGCGAGGGCCAGCACCAACAGCCCTCTCTGCAGCCCACGAGAGAGGCGAGTCTTTTGCAGGGCGCTCTCAATCACAAACCCAACGATGGCAAGATGGCTACCCGAGACGGCGATAAGATGTGCGGTGCCCGTTACCGAAAACAAATCGCCCGCCGGCTGAGCACGCAGCTCGGAGGAGCGTCCGCAGACAACGCCGGCAATGAGCGAGCGCGCCGGATCGGTCTCGGGCGCGATAGTGGCAAGGAGCTCGTTTCGCAGCCAAGGCAACAGCCCCGGAAAGCCCTCGTCAACCGATACCAACCGGATGACCTTAACTTTTCGAAGCTCGCCCCGAAGCACGCGTGAGCGCCCATACGCATCATTCTCAAAACGCGAAATTCGACCGACAGCATGCACATGCGAACCGGCGCCGAGCTCACGGTCACACGACAGCCGTATCTCGCCCAAGCGCTTTCCACCCGCATATGAATCACAGGTATAGGAGTACGCCCCGTCATTGATGGATGGGTCACCCTGTACAACAAACTCGAGACTGCTCGCAGCTCGATTATCCAGTGCCGTCGAAGCACGCAGCGCCCCTATCGCCCAACCCGCGGACACGACCGCTCCCGCCAGGAGGCCGAGGGCCGCGGCATACAGCCATCGCCTCCACCGCACAAGACGCATACAAAACCGAGCCAATACGATGCACGCGGCAGCCGCAACGGGAATGGCCATAAGCAATGTGACGGGCGCTGCCCGCTCTCCCAGCAGCAAATCGGCTGCCACGTTAAGTACCAGGCCGCAGCTCGCACACAAGCCAGAACAAAGGGCCATCGTCCACGGCATCAGGGGCCGCGGCGGCATCACATGCTCGCGCTCGGACACACTCATACGCAGATGCAATCTTTAATTTTGGCGAGCTTTTTCTCACCGATCCCCGATACGCGCATGAGGTCATCGACCGAGGCAAAGGCCCCGTTTTGAGTCCGCTCATCGATAATCGACTGGGCCGTAGAAGGCCCGATGCCCGAAAGCGTCTGCAGTTCCGCCGCACTTGCCGTATTGATATTCACAAGCCCCGACGAAGACCCCGCACCAGCAGTCATGGTAGCACCGCTATCGGCCCCGCCGACCGCCGCAGCCGCTTGTTGCTCCCCCACCATCGGAACATAGATCTTTTGACCATCTGTGATCTTGGACGCACGATTAAGCCCTGTCACATCCGCCTCAGCCGTAAGCCCTCCGGCGGCATCGATCGCTTGGGACACCCGCGCTCCGTCTTTGAGCCGGTACAAGCCAGGCCTCGCAACGGCGCCATCGACATCGACGTACACCTCAGCAGCAGAAGAACTCTTGGCAGACGACTCATCGGCATCATCAGGTAACCCATCCCCGGCCCCGCGCACATCCGAGGCGCCCGCCTCATCACTACGCTCAAACGACACGCCGCTGGAGCGGCTACCAAAACTTGCCATCGCCAAGCCGCTCGCGGCGGCAATGACCATCAGAATCGCCACGACCATCGCCTTATGGCCGAGCAGCTTTTCTGCCCAGCGGTCCATCCGTTTAACCCGTTCGTGTTGCTCGCGTTGCGCCATAGCAAACACCTCCCAACACCATCGTGTCAGGAAACGAGCGCCGTAGCCTCCGCACGCCCACACCGGTTATCGAAGTCAAACCAAAAGCTGACCAAAACCTTGCAGGATAGTGTCCATTTATTCAGATACACGTCGACAAATGAACCGTTTATCGCCTAATGCCCAGGTAGATTAAGACCGACGATGCAAATGCACCGCCGGTCTATACACAACATTATTCGTGATCTTGGTAAATCTCACGTGGAGCAAGCTGAGGATGTTTACGTTTTAAGGTCTTAGGGGCCTTGTACGTGTTGCTCTCGAAGTCGATGTACTCGGTCTGTTTGAGCAAGCGCTCAATCATCTCCTCGTGATCGAACAGCTCCCACGCCTCATGCACGGCATCGAGTTTTGCGTGCGTCTCGGGGCGGCGCGGCATAAAGAGCGTGCAGCAATCGGGAGCAGCCTCGGTCGAGATATCGAAGGTACCGATTTCCTCGGCACGCGCGATGATCTCCTGCTTGTCCGAACCGATCAGCGGGCGGAACACGGGGATCTTGACGGCCTCGTTGACGGCCATAATGTTCTCGAGCGTCTGGGAGGCAACCTGACCGAGCGATTCACCGGTCACGATAGCCTTGGCGCCCTCGATATGCGCAATGCGCTCGGCAACCGAATACATAATGCGGCGATACATGATCACGCGCAGGTTGCTGGGGCAGGCCACGGAAATCTCACGCTGGCAATCGCCAAACGGCACCACGTACAGGCGGCCGATCTGGACGCCCGGCGCAAGCGCACGGATAATGTCCTGCACCAAATACTCGCTCGTATCGGGTGTCTGCGGACGACCGGAGAAATGTACCGGCACGCACACCGCGCCGCGACGCGCGAGCATCCAGGTCGCCACCGGAGAATCGATGCCCGACGACAGAAGCGTCACAACCTTGCCGGCGGAACCCACCGGCAGACCGCCCACGCCGCGCTCGGAGCGCGCATACACGTAAACGCTACCCTGGACCACCAGTACGTGCACCATCGCGTCGGGGTCGTGCATCTGGACCTTTTTATCCGGGAAGGCCTCGCACAGTACCTCGCCAACCTGACGATTGATATCAATCGAGGTGAGCTCGTAGTCGGTGTTAGAGCGTTTGGCATGCACCTTAAACGAATCGAAAGGACCAAACTCGCGCAGCGCCTTCACGGCGGCGGCGCAGTACTCCTGCGGGTCGCGGTTGGTGTGATATGCCAGAGACACGCGGGCAACGCCGGGGACGGTGCGAATGACACGCGCCGCCTCGTCGGCCTGATGCTCGTTAAAGGTCACGAGGATATAACCGGAAATTCGAGACACGGCATTCACGGAAAAGGCGGCCAAGGCCGCCTTGATGTTATCCATGAGGATATGCTCAAAATGTGCGCGGTTCTTGCCCTTCAGTCCAACCTCGTGATAGTGGACCAGGCAGACGCGAGCTGCCATTTAGGCTTCAGCAACCTTGTGGCCGAGCGCCTTCTTGTAACGAGCCTCGTCGTAGGAGATATCGCCGTCGACAATCTCGTCCATAGCCATCGAGATGGTATCGGCGCCGGAGAGGGCAATGGTAATGTCATCGACATCCTGAACGGCAAGCACGCGGTTGTGCTGGCCGCGCAGCATGCTGTTAATGTCGCAGGCGCGCTTGGAGGCAAGCGAGGCGAGCAGGAAGCGGTTGTGATCGGTCTTCTCCAGAAGATCGTCAATACAAGGCTTTACAACGGACACGGACCTCAGATCCTTTCATGCATATCGAGAACGCGAACGAGCTCATCGGTCGCGCGGTCGAGATCGTCATTCACCACGACGTCGTCGTAGCGGTCGGCAAGGGCAAGTTCATCGGCGGCGTTTGCCATACGCAGCTCGATCGTCTCGGGCGTCTCGGTACCGCGACCGACCAGGCGATCGCGTAACACCTCAAGCGAAGGCGGCTTGATAAAGATCAACACGGCCTCGGGGAAACGCTCCTTGACCTGCAGGGCACCCTGGACATCAATCTCCAAAATCAGAGACGAGCCAGAGGCGAGCTTGGATGCGACCTCGCTCACCAACGTGCCGTAGCAGTTACCGTGGACCTCGGCCCACTCAACAAACTCACCGTTTGCCACGCGGCGGTCGAACTCCTCGCGCGTCAGGAAAAAGTAGTTGACGCCGTCGACCTCACCTTTACGTGGCGCTCGCGTGGTAGCCGAAACCGTCAGGCCCAGGTTCGAGCGGCGCTCGCGCACACGAGTGACGAGCGTCCCCTTGCCTGCACCTGACGGTCCAGAAATCACAAAGAGCTTTGAATCCTGAGCGCTCACTTATTTGGTCAGCTGCTCGAGGAGCTGCTCGCGCTGACGGACGCCGAGGCCCTGGACGCGACGGGTAGCGGAGATGCCGAGCTCCTCCATGATCTTAGCGGCCTTGGCCTTGCCATAACCGGGCAGAGACTCGATGAGGGTGGAAACCTTCATGCGGGAAGCGATGGGGTCATCGGAGTTGAGCACGGACTCGAGAGACTTCTCGCCCTTCTTGATCTGCTCGCGAAGCTCAGCGCGAGCGTGACGTGCGGCGGCAGCCTTCTCAAGAGCCTGCTTACGCTGCTCGTCGGTAAGCTGAGGGAGTGCCATTCGAACCTCCAAATAGTTGGGTTATATCTGATGCAATAATTGGCATTTTAGCACGTCAAACGCACTAAATGCCCAATCGACGGCTCCATAGGTTAGACGATACCTGCGAAAAGTGCAATATACGGAGGTCAAAGTTGAGCCCCTGACCTGTGATTCCACACAAAGGATGGGAAAGTTTTCGCAGGCACAAGGGCTAATTTGTGCTAATAAGACCCAAAAGTGGTGACTTGAGGGAATCTTTTACGCGACGTTTTCGACCAGCTCGGCGACGATGGCGTCAAAGGCCGCAACCGGATCGTCGGAGCCGGTAATAGGACGGCCCACCACGATGTGGCTCGCACCGCGCTCGATAGCCTGGGAAGGTGTCGCCACACGGGATTGATCGCCCAGGGCGGCACCCACCGGACGCACACCCGGAGTCACGATCAGCGCGTCGGGGCCGAGCAGCTCACGCATGTCGTGAGCCTCCATCGGCGAGCACACGATACCGTCGATACCGTTGGCCTGAGCGAGCTTTGCCAGGCGAGCGGCCTCCTCGGCCACGGGCGACTCGACGCCGATCTCCGCCAGCGCATCCTGATTCATGCTCGTAAGTACGGTAATGGCGACGAGCTTGGCGCGGTCCTCGCGCGCCTCCTCGGCACCCTCGCGGCAGGCAGCGAGCATGGCGCCCGAACCCAAGCCGTGGACCGAGAGCAGGTCGGCACCGGCAAGCGAGGCCGAGCGAGCGGCACCGCGCACCTGATGCGGAATGTCATGGAACTTGAGGTCGAGGAAGACCTTAAAGCCCAAATCCTTAAACGTCTTGACGATCTCGGGACCCTCGGCGTAATAGAGCGTCATGCCCACCTTGAGCCAGGCGGCATGGCCCGAAAGCTCATGGGCGAGCTCGAGTGCGCGCTCGCGGTCGCAGTCGAGGGCGACGATAACACGGTCGCGGGCATCGGTCTCTAGCATTCGAACGCACCTACCAGCTCGTTGATGTCCTTTACGCCCTGGGACTCCGCCCAGGCCTCGAGCTCGTGCGCGATCTTAAGCGAAGCACACGGGTCGACGAAGTTGGCCATGCCGACCGACACGCAGGTGGCGCCGGCCAGGATAAACTCGGCCGCATCCTCGCCGGTCATGACACCGCCGACACCGTTGATGGGGATATCGACGGCCTGGGCGACCTCCCAGACCATGCGCACGGCGATGTGGTGGCACAACGGGCCCGAAAGGCCGCCCTTGGGCTTGGCCACACGGGACTTGCGGGTGTGCACGTCAATGGCCATGCCCTGGATGGAGTTGATGACCGAAAGGCCGTCGGCGCCGGCAGCCTCGAGGGCGCGGGCGATCTCGGCGACGTTGACCGGAGCCATCTTAACGAACAGTGGCTTATCGGTCACCTTGCGGCAGGCAGCCATAACGGAAGAGGCGCCCTCGGGCGTGGAGCCCATGGCGGCACCGCCGGCGGCAATGTTGGGGCAGCTCACGTTGATCTCATAGCCGGCAGCCCAGGGGCACAGCTCGACATACATCTCGAGCGCGCGCACGAACTCATCGACGGAGTGACCGGCAACCTGGCAGATGACCTGGCAACCGTCCTTGGAGAGCTGCTCGAGCCACGGACCGGACTCGCGGGCGAAAGCGGCCACACCGGGGTTCTGCAGGCCCACGGAATTGATCATGCCGCCGGGGATCTCGGCCATGCGGGGTGCAGGATTGCCGGGCCAGGGCTCGGCAGCGCAACCCTTGGTGGTGATGGCACCCAGCTGGGAGACATCAAAGAAGTTCTGGAACTGCCAACCGTAGCCAAAGGTACCGGCTGCGGTGTTGATGGGGTTCTGCATCTTGACACCGCCGAAATCGACGGACATGTTCACGGTACCCACTAGAAGACCACCACCTTGGAAGCATCAAACACGGGGCCACACATGCAGGCGCCCTTCATACCGTCGACCGTCTCGACATTGCAGGTGTTGCAGGCGCCAAAGCCGCAGCTCATCATGCGCTCGAGCGACACCTCGCAGTACGCGCCGGCCTCGGCGGCAGCGGCGGCGACTTTCTTCATCATAACGGCGGGACCACAGCTGGCGACGTAGTCGTAACCGCCCTTGCCGAGCAGCTCGGCGGCAGGATCGGTGCAAAAGCCGTGCGTACCCAACGAGCCGTCGTCGGTGCACACGTTGACCGTGGCCCCCAGCGCGCGGAACTCATCGACGCCCACGACCTTGGACGCGGTGCCAAAACCCAGGCACACGTCAACGGCCACGCCCTGCTCGGCAAGCATGCCAGCGAGGCACAGCACGGGCGGAACACCGATGCCGCCCGCCACGAGCAGCGCCTTCCTGGTGCCCTCGGGTACCAGCCAGCCGCGGCCGCCAGGGCCCAACAGGTTGGACTTGGAGCCGGGGCCCATCTGCGACAGACGACGGGTGTCGTCGCCCACGACGGCGTACCACAGCTCGACGGTACCGGCCTCGGCGTCAGAGCGATAGAAGCTCAAGGGCACGCGAAGCAGCGAAGAGGCATCGCCGGGCACGGCGATGTTCACAAACTGACCGGGCTTGAGCGCACTTGCAAGCTTGGGGGCCGAAATAACGAGCGAGAAGATGCCGTCGGCGATCTCCTGGTTCGAGACGACCTCGAAGTCGTGCATGCGTGCAGTGGAAGGTGTGGGCATAGACGCTCCAATCCCCCATGCAGTTGCATGGACCAAACGAACAGAAAGCGCGGCACCGCAAGGGCACCGCGCGCAAAAGCGATAAGGCTATGCTAGCAGATGCAGCCGTCGGCAAGCGTCTGTTTACCGCCGACAAACACATCGGTGGCACGACCGGTAAGCGTGCGGCCGGCAAAACCGGAGTTCTCGGCGCGCGACTCGTAACCGTCCTCGCCGACCGTCCAGGTGACAGACGCGTCGAAGACGGTCAGGTCGGCAACAGAGCCCGCCTTGACCTGAACCTGATCGAGGCCCAGGATCTCACGCGGCTTAATAGCCATGAGCTCGACCATGCGGCCCATACCCATCTTGCCCGTGTTGACCAGCTCGGTGAGCACGAGCGACAGCGAGGTCTCGAGGCCGATCATGCCAAAGGGCGCGAGCTCGAACTCACGGGCTTTCTCCCACGGCGTGTGGGGAGCGTGATCGGTGACGATGACGTCGACGGTGCCGTCGATGACACCCTGGCGGATGGCCTCGGCATCCTCGTCGGTACGCAGCGGCGGGTTAACCTTGAGCGAGGTGTTGTAGGTCTCGTCCAGGTCGTTCTCGGTCAGGAACATGTGATGCGGAGTGGCCTCGCAGGTAACCTGAACGCCAGCAGCCTTGCCGGCACGCACGAGCTCCAGGCCATGGGCGGTGGAGATGTGCTGGATGTGCAGCTTGGCACCGGTCAGTTTTGCGATCTCGATGTCGCGGGCGATCTGGAGCTCCTCGCCGGCAGCCGGCCAGCCCTCGAGGGCCAGACGAGTCGAAACCTTGCCCTCGTTGATCTGGCCGTGGCCGACCAGGTCCTCGTCCTGACAATGGCTCATGAAGACCTTGCCGAACATCTTGCCGTAGTCCATGCAGCGACGGAGCATGCCTGCACCCTGCACGCCGTGACCGTCGTCGGTGAAGGCGACGGCGCCGTGGGCGACCATATCGCCCATCTCGGACATAGCCTCGCCCTTAAGACCGCGGGTCATGGCGCCAGAAGGATAGACGCGGCAGTGGCCGACCTCGGCAGCGCGGGACTTGATGAACTCAACAACGGTACCGTTATCGGTAACGGGGTCGGTGTTGGGCATGGCGCACACGCCAGTGAAGCCGCCCTTGGCAGCTGCGCGGGTGCCGCTCTCGATGTCCTCTTTGACCTCGTAGCCGGGCTCGCGCAGGTGGACGTGCATGTCCACCAGGCCAGGGACAAGGTACTTACCGGAAAGGTCGCGGACCTCGGCTCCCTCGGCGGCGAGGTTCTCGCCGACCTCGGCGATCTTGTCGCCGTCGATCAGGACGTCAACGACCCCGTCAAGCTCGACGGACGGATCGACGACGTGGGCATTTTTAAGAAGCAAGGCCATTATCGGCACCTCCAAGCAGCAGATACAGGATAGCCATACGCACGCAGATACCGGCGTAGACCTGCTCCAGGATGACGGAGCGTTGCGGGTGGTCGGCCATATAGGAGTCGAACTCGACGCCGCGGTTGATGGGGCCCGGGTGGCAAATGATCGCGTCGGGCTTCATGAGCTTCTCACGGTCCTTGGTCAGGCCGAAGAGCTTGTGGTACTCGCGAATGGTCGGGAACGGGGCACCCTCGAGGCGCTCCTGCTGTACGCGCAGCATGTAGACGACGTCCAGCTCGGGCAGGACGGAATCGAGGTCGCTCGTCACGTGGTCGCAGCCCAGAACCTCGGGCGCCGGCGGCAGCAGCGTGCCGGGGGCGACGGCGTAGGTCTCGCAGCCCATGATCTTCAACGCGGGGATCAGCGAGCCGCAGACGCGGGAGTGGGCGATGTCGCCGACAACGGCGACTTTCAGACCGTGGAAGTCACCCTTGTGCTCCCAGATGGTGTACAGGTCAAGCAGGGCCTGCGTGGGGTGGTTGTGCTTACCGTCACCGGCGCAGATAACACTCGCGGGCGAATTCTGCGTGACGATGTAGGGAGCACCGGCATGTTTGTCGCGCACGACGATGCAGTCGATCTTGTAGGCGTTGAGCGTCTCGACGGTATCGACGAGGCTCTCGCCCTTGACCGTGGAGGTCGAGGAGCCGCCAAAGTTGAGGCTGTCGGCCGAAAGACGCTTCTCGGCGAGCTCGAAGGAGCTACGGGTACGCGTCGAGGGCTCGTTGAACATATTGACGATGGTCTTGCCCTTAAGCGTGGGGACCTTCTTGATGGCACGCTCGTTGACCTCGGAGAACGCCTTGGCGGTCTCGAGGATGAGCTTGATGTCCTCTTCGGAGTACTCGGTAATGTCGATCAGGTGCTTATGATTGAACGCCACGGTACTACTCACCTCCCAGCGGCGCGGAGCCCACGTGGGAACCCGGCGCGACGTCGTTGATCTCGACAGCGGTACGGCCGTCAACTTCCTTCATATATAGGTGCACGTTCTCCTCGTGCGACGAGGGAACGTTCTTGCCGACAAAGTCCGGCGAGATAGGGAGCTCGCGGTGACCGCGGTCAACGAGAACTGCCAGCTCGATGCGGCTCGGACGGCCCAGGTCCATAACGGCGTCCAGAGCGGCGCGGATGGTGCGACCCGTGTACAGGATGTCGTCCACCAAAACGACGCGCTTGCCGTCGACGCTGAAGGGAATGTTGGTAGCGTGGATCGCGGGAGCGAAGTTAGTCGCATAGTCATCGCGATAGAAGCTGATGTCCAGGCTGCCGAGCGGAACGTCAACACCCTCGATCTCCTTGATCGCCTCGGCGAGCTTCTTTGCCAGAAGGTCGCCGCGCGTGACGATGCCGACCAGAGCGAGGTCTTCACAGCCCTCGTTGCGCTCGAGAATCTCGTGCGCGATGCGGGTCATCGCTCGGTTGACGGCGGTCTCGTCCATGATGACCGCCTTGGGGGAAGTCGTGCCCATCGATCTCCTTCCTCACATGTCTTGACTGCCGATACAGTCAAAAAAATAGATGCCCGACCGCTCAAAGCGGACCAGACACCCACAGGAAGGACTGCTCTATGGCAGCAATATAAATCCATGTGGGTATCTCGTACCCCTTTAATGGTCAAGGGATAGTGTAGCCAACCCCGAGCTTAATTGCGAGCATTAATACGGAGCAATCCGCAAACGGACTCAACGCTCCATAAACCTATATATATTTGCGGGACAAGCTTGAAAACGTCGATGCGAGCTGGCATAATCCCCTCTGCTGCACGCAAATCGGATCTACGTCCAGGGCCGTAGCGTGAGCACTATCGCCATAAGAGAAATATCTCTGTGTAGATTACGCACAGGGAGCTGCTTCTGTGCTATAGTTCAGGCTTGTTTGTTAACGCGACATGTTCGTTTGTCGCCCAAGGAGGGTCAGTTATGTCCAAAGTTTGCGAAGTTTGCGGTAAGCACCCCGTTGCCGGTCGCTCCATCAGCCACTCTCACCGCGTCACCAACCGTAAGTTCCGCCCCAACATCCAGCGCGTCTACGTCGTCGTCGATGGTCACCGTCGCAAGATGAACGTTTGCTCCACCTGCCTTAAGTCTGGCAAGGTTGCGCGCTCCTAAATAAGGTCTTACCAACAAGTACCTCGGACTCTCCGGGTCAAAGACCTCGCGTTCACATAGAACTTACCAAAGGCGTCCTCTCTTGTGGAGGGCGCCTTTTTGCACTCATTGGGGACAGACTTACATGGGTGTTTTCGCTCATTGGGGACAGACATGATGCGTGTCTGCGGCGCCCCGACTAGCTCCGGCCCCTGCCTCACGCAGCTTCCTTCCAGCCTGCAGTGGCCTTGGTCACACTTGTAGCGCCGATACCGGTGATACGGGCAATTTGCTTGACCGTGAGATGTGCCTGACGGAGCCTCAGCAGGCAGGCATCGCGTTCGGGGCGTGGCAGGGCCTTAAGCAGCGTAGGATCTATGCTCGGCAGGACTTCGCGCGCAACGGAAAGGGCCTCCTCATCGGGGATCCGACGGCGTGGAAGAACCTCCACCGACCAGATGCGCCCGGTAACTTCCTTGAGATGCTCGCAATAGCAACGGGAGCCTCCGACAATATCGAGCATAGGGGCCGCATCACAAATGTCAAAGGGATTGTAGCCCAGCTGATAGGCCTTGAAGCTTGACCAACGGTACGCCTCGAGTGAGTCGAGCGTACCTTTCACGGGATTGAGATGGATATAATCGAGCAGCTGCACCGCCATAACAGGTCCAGAACAGCGAAATGGCAAAACGATGTCTGTCCCAAATGAGTGAAAGCACTCATATAAGTCTGTCCCCAATGGGCGGGCCGATGCCAGGCTGATATTTTTATTAAAACGCTTCAGCTAGTTGAAGCGTTTTAGTGTGCCTTTTACGGGAATCTTACCGTTCGCCGAATAATTTCTTGCTATCATGCAACACGTAGGGTAAATCTCCGATCGCAAGGAGACACAAATGGTGAAAAAGTCACCGGAAAACACTACTCCCGCAATTGTGGACAACGTAGAGGCGCTTGAGGCTAAGCTCGCTCAGATGCGAGAGGCCCAGGCGCTTTTTGCTACGTACACGCAGGAGCAGGTCGACAAGATCTTCTACGAGGCCGCCATGGCCGCCAACAAGGCTCGTATCCCGCTGGCGAAGATGGCGATCGAGGAGACCGGTCGCGGCGTTCTTGAGGACAAGGTCATCAAGAACCACTACGCCGCAGAGTACATCTACAACGCTTACAAGAACACCAAGACCTGTGGTGTCATTGAGCGCGACGAGGCCTACGGCATCACCAAGATCGCTGAGCCCATCGGCATCGTGGGCGCCGTCATCCCGACGACCAACCCCACCTCCACCGCGATCTTCAAGACGCTGATCAGCCTGAAGACCCGCAACGCCATCATCATCTCCCCGCACCCGGCTGCCGCCAAGTGCACCATCGCCGCCGCCAAGCTCGTGCTTGACGCCGCCGTCAAGGCCGGCGCTCCCGAGGGCATCATCGGCTGGGTCGATGTCCCCTCCATCGAGCTGACCAACATGGTCATGCGCGATGTCGACATCATCCTCGCCACCGGTGGCCCGGGCATGGTCAAGGCCGCCTACTCCTCGGGCAAGCCCGCCCTGGGCGTTGGCGCCGGTAACACCCCGGTCGTCATCGACGACACCGCCGACGTGCTGCTCGCCGTCAACTCCATCATCCACTCCAAGACCTTCGACAACGGCATGATCTGCGCCTCCGAGCAGTCCGTGACCGTCATCGACACCATCTATGACCAGGTTAAGGCCGAGTTCCAGAAGCGCGGCTGCTACTTCGTCAAGCAGGGTGCCGAGATGGAGGCCCTGCGCGGCGCCATGTTCAAGAACGGCGCTCTCGATCACCGCATCCCCGGCATGGCTGCCGCCAAGATCGCCGAACTCGCCGGTATCGAGGTTCCCGCCAAGACCAAGATCCTGATCGCCGAGGTCACCTCCACCGACCCCGCCAAGGAGGAGTTCTCCCACGAGAAGCTCTCCCCTGTCCTGGCCATGTATCACGCCAAGGACTTCCAGGAGGCCGTCGACAAGGCCGAGCACCTGGTACTCGCCGGTGGCCCGGGCCACACCGCCTCTCTGTACGTGCATCCCGCCCAGGCCGATAAGATCAGCCTGTTCGAGCATGTCATGAAGGCCTGCCGTATCGTCATCAACACCCCGTCCTCGCACGGCGGCATCGGTGACCTGTACAACTTTGGCATGAAGCCGTCTCTGACCCTGGGCTGCGGCTCCTGGGGCGGCAACTCCGTCTCCGAGAACGTTGGGGTGAAGCACTTGATCAACGTTAAGACTGTGGCCGAGCGCCGTGAGAACATGCTGTGGTTCCGCGCTCCCGAGAAGGTCTACTTCAAGAAGGGTTCCACGCCCGTCGCTCTCGACGAGCTGGGCAGCGTCATGGGCAAGAAGCGCGCCTTTATCGTCACCGACCAGTTCCTCTTCAAGAATGGCAACACCCGCGCCATCGAGGCCAAGCTCGACGAGATGGGCATCGCCCACGACTGCTTCTACGACGTCGAGCCCGATCCGTCGCTGCAGTGCGCACGTCGCGGCGCCAAGCAGATGGCTCTCTTTGAGCCGGACGTCATCATCGCCGTCGGCGGTGGCTCCGCTATGGACGCCGGCAAGATCATGTGGATGATGTACGAGCACCCCGAGTGCAAGTTTGAGGACATGGCCATGGACTTCATGGACATCCGCAAGCGTATCTTCACCTTCCCCGAGATGGGCAAGAAGGCCTACTTCGTCGCCGTCCCGACCTCTTCGGGCACCGGTTCCGAGTGCACGCCGTTCGCCATCATCACCGACAAGGAGACCGGCATCAAGTGGCCGCTCGCCGACTACGCGCTGCTCCCCAACATGGCTATCGTTGACGCCGACAACTGCATGACCGCCCCGCGCGGCCTGACCGCCGCCTCCGGCATCGACGTCATGACCCACGCCATCGAGTCCTATGTCTCCATCATGGCCTCCGACTACACCAAGGGCCTCTCCGAGCGCGCTGCCAAGCTCGTCTTCGAGAACCTGCCCTCCAGCTTCGAAAACGGCGCCAAGGACCCGCATGCCCGCGAGGAGATGCACAACGCCTCCTGCATGGCCGGTATGGCCTTCGCCAACGCCTTCCTGGGTCTCAACCACTCCATGGCCCACAAGCTCGGTGCCTTCCATCACCTGCCCCACGGCATCGCCAACGCCATCATCCTGACTCGCGTCATGCGCTACAACGCCGCCGAGGCCCCCGTCAAGATGGGCACGTTCTCCCAGTATCCTTACCCCAACGCGCTGCACAACTACGCCGAGATGGCCAAGTACTGCGGCATCGAGGGCAAGGACGACAAGGAGGTCTTCGAGAACTTCATCACGAAGCTCGAGGAGCTCAAGGACTTCATCGGTGTCAAGAAGACCATCGCCGACTACGGTGTTGACGAGCAGTACTTCCTCGACACCCTCGACGAGATGACCGAGCAGGCATTCAACGACCAGTGCACCGGCGCTAACCCGCGCTACCCGCTCATGAGCGAGATCAAGGAGCTCTACCTGGACGCCTACTATGGCCGCGAGCCCCAGGACTACGCCGTCTGCTAGTTTTTAGCACGGTTATTTCGGCGGGGGTGAACGGGCGCACGCACGCCCCCGCCGCTGCTTCTATCGCATCGTTGAAAGGATGCAATCATGCTGCTCCCCGAATCCAAGACCGAGCTCGTCCGTCGCGGCAACAAAGTCGTTTACGACCTGGGCGACAAGATCGTCAAGGTCTTTAACGAGACCAAGCCCGTCTCCGACGTGTTCAACGAGGCTTTGAATCTTGCCCGCATCAATGAGTGCGGCATCCGCAGCCCCAAGGCTCTCGAGGTTTCTCAGCTCGAGAACGCCAACGGCTGGGCGCTCGTGACCGAGAAGGTTCCGGGCACCACCCTTGCCGAGAAGATGACTGCCGAGCCCCAGCGCTTTGGTGAGTACCTCGAGATGTTCGTCGACCTCCAGATCGAGATCCACGGCTACACCTCCCCGCTGCTCAACCGTCAGCGCGACAAGTTCGCCCGCATGATCGACAGCCTCGATCAGCTCAATGCCACCACGCGCTACAACCTTCAGGAGCGTCTGGACGGCATGACCAAGGAGTTCAAGGTCTGTCACGGCGACTTCAACCCCTCCAACGTCATCGTTGGCGACGACGGCCAGCTGTACGTCTGCGACTGGGCACACGCCACCCAGGGCTCCCCTGCTGCCGACGTTGCCACCACCTACCTGCTCTTTGCCCTCAACAGCAAGGACCAGGCCGAGGCCTACCTGGAGCTCTACTGCGATCGCGCCGACATGCCCATGCAGGTCGTGCGTCAGTGGACGAGCATCGTCGCCGCTTCCGAGCTCGCTCGTAAGCGCAACGTGAACGATGAGTTCCTGAAGAACTGGATCGACGTCGTCGATTATCAGTAATATCTGAGCGATTTATTTCGCATCGGAGGCACAAAGGAAAACCCCACAGCTCGCATTGAACTGCACCCCAAAACTTGGACGGCTTAAATAAAAACTACGCCGCAAGGGACTGTCTCCGGAACTCCTCCGGGGTCAGTCCCTTCAGTTTAACCTGGCGCCTCCTCGTG
>NZ_JBQKHC010000023.1:0-24266 GCF_052118485.1 Collinsella sp. LCP21S3_C7
ACGAGGAGGCGCCAGGTTAAACTGAAGGGACTGACCCCGGAGGAGTTCCGGAGACAGTCCCTTGCGGCGTAGTTCTTATTTAAGCCGTCCAAGTTTTGGGGTGCAGTTCATCGCCGCGTGAGGGTTTTATCGGGACGGCGGGTTAATTGACTGATTTTGCCGAAGTCAAAATCAGTCAATTCAGCCCCGTCCCAGGAAAACCCGTAAGAAAAAGTTTCAACAAAAATCTCTTGCATCCCCGCAAACATTCCCCTATAGTATCACCTCGTCACGGGGGCGTAGCTCAGCTGGGAGAGCGCTTGACTGGCAGTCAAGAGGTCAGGGGTTCGATCCCCCTCGTCTCCACCATCGTGAATGCAAAGGCCTTCGGAAAACCGAAGGCCTTTTTTCATACGTGTTCACACTACAAACCAAAGTGACGCTCGCATCAACCTGTAAAAAAGTTGCGCAATTACCTCCCTGTTTTGTACAAAGTTTGTTAGCCAAATATAATAGTTTGAGCAATTCACGCCGCCAGTAATACATCTCAGGCAGTGCTCATCGACCCACACACCCCCATAAACCTGCGTCAATGTGTGCAAGGCGGCACAATATCCCCCATAACCACGGCAAGTAACCAATATGTTGCTAAACACACCCCAAAACGTATGGGCTACCTGCTGTGCTAGGATAAATAACGTTACATGGGTTCAACTGTGCTCACGGCTCCAGCAAGCCGCAAAGCACAGGGTCGATCAGCATCCGGCCGTAACGGCGGTGCCAGAAAAACCACGAGCTCCAATAGGGCAGTCATGCGTATCGCATCGAAGGCTTTGTTTTTGTCTACGGGCAAGCTGTTCTTTCGATTCGATATTTCATGACTCATCGCAGCAGTCCTACAGCTGTTTGCGTGCAATCCAGTTTTGTTCCCGCTTGACCGGATCGCACGCAGCCAGCTGGAGTCGCGGTCATTTTGCGATACACGTCCGCGTCTCTAGCAACTGCACTTATACATACCGTTCACGGTGGGGCAGAGCCACGCGCTTGTCTAACTGGGCTCAGGGTTTGAATATGGAGCGCCTTCGCGCACAAGCGCCCTGGCGAAGCCATACCTAAACCCCGTGAGCCACACGTAAGACAGCAAGGGGGTGGTGCTCGTGTGGTACGTGATCCAGGTCATTAATGGTCGCGAAAATGTAATGCGCGAGCGCATTGAGCGCATGGTGCCGGCTGGCACCATTCAGGAGCTCTTTTATCCCCAATTTCAAACCGAGATTAAAGTACACGGCGAATGGGTCAACACGACCAAGCCGCTTTTTCCCGGATATCTTATCTGCGACACGGCAGATCCCCGCACTGTGCAACAGTACTTGCTTCGCATGGACGACTTTGCCCGGGTGCTTTCCCAGGATGGGAAGTTTGTGCCGCTAGCAAAAGAAGAGGTCCAGCTTATTGGCAGCTTTACTCATTCGGGAGACCGCGTAGTGCCCATGAGCGAGGCCTTAAAAGACGGCGACCAGGTCGTAGTTACGGCAGGTCCGCTGCTGGGCCACGAAGGCCTTATCAAAACCATTAATAGACGCAAGAGCACTGCTTATTTAGAGCTCGACCTGTGCGGCCGACGCGTAACTACCCACGTTGGCCTTGCCGTGCTTTCAGCCGAGCAACGCGCAATGCGAAACCTTAAAAAGGCGATCGCCTAGCTGCTGGCGACTGTTTAACGGGATAGGGAAGATCCCCGGGAGCGGGGACGTAGGTTTGAAGGAAATAGTGTCAGACAAAACTGAATATTTAGAAGGAGCGCCGGTGGGGGCCGCGCTAATAGCCCAGGCCATGAGCGGCGGCGACGTGAGCATGCGCTACAAGGCCATGCAGGCCCTCAAGGACTGGGACCGCACGCGCCTGGCCTACCGCACCGTCAAGCGCGCCTTCGACATCGTGTTCAGCGGCTGTGTGCTGGCTGTCATCGCCATTCCCAGTCTGGTGCTCGCCGCGGCCATCCGCCTGGAGAGCGAGGGCAACCCATTCTACAGCCAGATCCGCGTGGGCCAGACCCACTGCGACGGCAGCCTGTCCACCTTCCGCATGTGGAAGTTCCGCAGCATGTACAAAGACGCTGACGAGCGCCTCGCCGAGCTCAAGGAACAAAACGAGATCGCCGGCGCCATGTTCAAGATGAAGGAAGACCCGCGCGTAACGAAGATCGGGAAGTTCATCCGGAAGCATTCCATCGACGAGTTTCCACAGTTCGTCAACGTGTTCCTGGGGCAGATGTCCGTTGTCGGCCCGCGCCCGCCTCTGCCCAACGAGGTTGCGGAGTACACCGAGTACGACCTGCAGCGCCTGGCCGTGAAGCCCGGGATCACCGGCTGGTGGCAGGTTACTGACCGTAACTCGACCGGCTTCGACGGAATGGTCCAGCGCGACCTGGAGTACATCGCCAACAGCGGTGTCGTCACCGACCTCAAGATTGTCGCCCTCACGGTGATCGAGGTTATCACCGGCAAGGGTGCGTGCTAATGCTCGATTGTTATTCAAAATACCCCGAACTCAATCGCGTCCCGGTAATTGATGTCCCAATTACCGGGACGAATATGTCTAGCTGCATTCAATTTCTCACTAAACATATCGATGAGCTCCATGGCGAATACGTATGCGTTTCAAATGCTCACACGTCCGTTATGGCCCACGATGATCCATCTTATTGGGCTTGCCAGGCTGAATCTGTCATGTCCGTTCCCGACGGTAAACCCCTGTCAGTTTTGGGGTCTAAATCAATTGAATCAATGGACCGCGTTACTGGTCCGGACCTGATGCGCGAGATTTTCAAGATTTCCAATCAATACGGATGGAGTCATTATTTCTACGGAAACGAGCAGAAGAACCTCGACGCTCTAAAGCAATCGCTTCAAAAAACCTATCCTGGCCTGAACATTGCAGGCATGGAGCCATCAGTTTTCCGGCCTTTGACAGAAAATGAGAAGTGCGAGCTCTCCAAGCGTATTGCCGACTCTGGTGCCGATTTTGCCTGGATTGCTCTGGGCGCCCCTCGCCAGGAAGCCCTTATGTACGAGCTCAAAGGCGGTCCTCAACCTTTGATGATTGGCGTCGGCGGCGCATTTAACGTTCTCGCTGGCGTGGTGCCGGAAGCGCCTATATGGATGCAAAACCTGAGCCTCGAGTGGCTATACCGCCTGATGCAGGAGCCTAAGCGGCTCTTCAAACGATACCTCGTTACTAATACAAAATTCCTTTTTTACCAATTCACGGGCGCCAAGCGTAAGGAAGGCAAGTAGATGAATCCTACGACCGCATTCAAAGACAAGACCCTCATGATCACGGGAGGCACCGGCTCGTTCGGCAACACCGTGCTCAAGCACTTCATGAACACCGACCTTGCAGAGATCCGCATCTTCTCCCGCGACGAGAAGAAGCAGGACGACATGCGCCACCGCCTGCAGGAGAAATCCCCGGAGCTCGCCTCCAAGGTTCGCTTCTTCATCGGCGACGTCCGCAATGCCCAGTCGGTCCGCGACGCCATGCACGGGGTCGACTACATCTTCCACGCCGCCGCCCTCAAGCAGGTTCCCTCCTGCGAGTTCTTCCCCATGGAGGCCGTGCGCACCAACGTCATCGGCACGGACAACGTCCTGCACGCCGCCATCGACGAGGGCGTCGACCGCGTCGTGTGCCTGTCCACCGACAAGGCGGCCTACCCCATCAACGCCATGGGCAAGTCCAAGGCCATGATGGAGTCCATCATCTACGCCAACGCCCGCAACGGCGCCGGCCGCACCACCATCTGCTGCACCCGCTACGGCAACGTCATGTGCTCGCGCGGCTCGGTCATCCCGCTGTTCATCGACCGCATCCGGAAAGGGGAGCCGCTCACGGTCACCGACCCCAACATGACCCGCTTCCTCATGAACCTGGACGAGGCCGTGGACCTGGTGCAGTTCGCCTTCGAGCACGCCAACCCCGGCGACCTGTTCATCCAGAAGGCGCCGGCGTCGACCATCGGCGACCTCGCCGAGGCCGTGCAGGAGGTCTTCGGCCGCGTGGGCACCCAGGTGATCGGCACCCGCCACGGCGAGAAGCTCTTCGAGACCCTCATGACCCGCGAGGAGCGCCTGCGCGCCGAGGACATGGGCGGCTACTACCGCGTCGCCTGCGACTCGCGCGACCTGAACTACGACAAGTTCGTCGTGGACGGCGAGGTCGAGACCCAGGCGGACGAGTCCTACACCTCCCACAACACCGAGAGGCTCGACGTGGAGGGCACCATCGCCAAGATCAAGACCGCCGAGTATGTGCAGCTGGCGCTCGAGGGCCGCGAGCACGAGGCGGTGCAGTAGGGTGCGCGTCCTCGTCACAGGCGCCAGGGGCTTCGTCGGCAGGAACCTCTGCTGCGCGCTGAAGAACATCCGCGACGGCAAGGACCGCCGCGCCAAATACCAGCCTCTCCTTCCCCTCGAGGTCATGGAGTACGACCTCGACTCCACGCCCGCCGAGCTGGAGGACTACTGCTCCCGCGCAGACTTCGTCTTCAACCTGGCCGGCGTCAACCGCCCAAAGGACCAGTCCGAGTTCATGGAGGGCAACTTCGGGTTCGCCTCCACGCTGCTGGAGACCCTCGAGCGCCACGGGAACACGTGCCCCGTCATGCTCTCCAGCTCCGCGCAGGCGAGCCTGTCGGGCCGCTTCGAGGGCTCCGTATACGGAGAGTCCAAGCTCGCTGGGGAGGGCCTCTTCCGCGAGTACTCCGAGCGCACGGGTGCCCCGGTGCTCATCTACCGCTTCCCCAACCTCTACGGCAAGTGGTGCCGCCCGCGCTACAACTCCGCCGTGGCGACCTTCTGCGACGCCATCGCCAACGGCCGCCCCTACACCGTGAACGACCCCAGCGTGGAGCTGGAGCTCCTCTACATCGACGACCTGGTCGAAGAGATGCTGGGCGCCCTGCTGGGCGAGGAGCACCGATGCGGCTACGAGGGCCTCGAGCGCGTTGAGGGCGACGGGTTCTGCTACGTCCCGGAAACCGACGTGAAGTCCCTGGGCGAGATCGTCTACCTGCTGGGCAGCTTCCGCGACAGCCGCGAGACGCTCACGGTGCCCGACCTTTCCGAGGGCTCCTTCTCCAAGAAGCTCTGGAGCACGTTCCTGTCCTACTACGAGCCTGGGCACTTCGCCTACGGTCTGAAGCCCAACGTGGACAACCGCGGCTCGTTCACGGAGTTCCTGCGCACGCCGGAGCGCGGCCAGGTCTCCGTCAACGTGTCCAGGCCCGGCATCACCAAGGGCAACCACTGGCACATGAGCAAGTGGGAGAGGTTCCTGGTGGTCTCCGGTACCGCTTCGATCAAGCTGAGGAAGGTGGGGGAGGACTCCGATGGAAACCCGTTCCCCGTCGACGAGTATGTCGTCTCGGGCTCGGACATGCGCGTGGTCGAGATGATCCCCGGCTACACGCACTCCATCACCAACCTGTCCGACACCGAGGACCTCGTGACGGTCATGTGGGCCAACGAGCCCTTCGACCCCGAGAACCCCGACACCTACTACGAGGAGGTCTAGCCGCATGGGCAAGGACTATTCCGATATCGCATTCAGGGACGACGGCCGCCTGAAGCTGCTGATCATCGTGGGCACCCGCCCCGAGGTCATCCGCCTGTCCGAGGTCATCAAGAAGTGCCGCCGCCACTTCGACTGCCTGCTGGCGCACACCGGGCAGAACTACGACTACACGCTCAACGGCATCTTCTTCCGCGACCTGGAGCTCGCCGACCCGGACGTCTACCTGGACGCCGTGGGCGCCGACCTGGGCGAGACCGTGGGCAACATCATAGCGGCGAGCTACAGGCTCATGGTCCAGGTTCAGCCCGAAGCGCTGCTGATCCTGGGCGACACCAACAGCTGCCTGTCCGCCATCGCGGCCAAGCGCCTGCACATCCCCATCTTCCACATGGAGGCGGGCAACCGCTGCAAGGACGAGTGCCTGCCCGAGGAGACCAACCGCCGCATCGTCGACGTGATCTCCGACGTCAACCTGGCCTACTCCGAGCACGCCCGCCGCTACCTCAAGGACACCGGCTGCGCGCCGGAGCGCACCTACGTCACAGGCTCTCCCATGGCCGAGGTCCTGCGCGCCAACCTGGACAAGATCGAGGCCTCCGATATCCTCTCCGAGCTCGGTCTGGAGCCGAAGAAGTACATGCTCCTCTCGGCGCACCGCGAGGAGAACATCGACACCGAGGCGAACTTCGCGAGCCTGTTCACCGCCATCAACGCGCTGGCCGAGAGATACGACATGCCGATCCTGTACTCCTGCCACCCGCGCTCCCGCAAGCGCCTGGAGGCCACGGGCTTTCAGCTGGACCCGCGCGTGCGCATGCACGAGCCCATGGGCTTCCACGACTACAACTGCCTGCAGATGAACGCCTTCGCGGTTGTCTCCGACTCCGGCACGCTGCCCGAGGAGTCCAGCTTCTTCGCGAGCGTCGGCCGCCCGTTCCCGGCGGTATGCATCCGCACCTCGACCGAGCGCCCCGAGGCGCTGGACAAGGCCTGCTTCACGCTGGCCGGCATCAGCGAGCGCGGCCTGCTCCAGGCGGTCCACACCGCCGTCGAGCTCGACGCGGAGGGGTCGCTTCCCGAGGCGCCCGTGCCCGACTACGCCGACGAGACCGTGTCCACCAAAGTGGTTAAGATCATCCAGAGCTACACCGGCGTAGTGGACAAGATGGTGTGGAGGAAGAGCTAGTGTCGCAGAACCAAGGGCTCACGACCGACGCGCTTGTCGATGAGGCTCTCGCTCTGGGTGAAGGCTTGGGGCGGCCTCTGCGCTACGTCCAGCTCAACAGCTTTTACAACGGTTCCACCGGCACCATAATGCGCAAACTCCACCGTGGGCTGACCGAGCGCGGGGTTGACTCGTACATCTTCTGGGGTCGTCGCCACGACACGATAAGCGACCATGAGCAGTGCTGCGCTTCGAAGGCCGGCTACCTCTCCCACGGAGCCATGACGCGCTTGCATGACCGCATGGGCTTCTACTCTAAGCGGGATACCGCAAAATTGCTCAAGCGTCTGGACGAGATCGATCCCGATGTGGTGCACTTGCATAACATACACGGCTATTACGTGAACATAGAGATGCTGTTCTCCTGGCTCGCTTCTCATCGCTGCCAGGTTAAATGGACGCTCCACGATTGCTGGGCCCTTACGGGCCATTGCGCACACTTCACATATGTGAAGTGTGCGCAATGGCAGTCTCATTGCGCGTACTCGAAATGCTGCCCGCAGCTCGACACCTATCCCAAAACGATTTCAAAAACCAACTGCTCGAGAAACTATGAAGATAAGAAACGTATCTTCACGAGCGTGCCGCCCGAGCGGATGGCGCTGATAACACCTTCACAGTGGCTCGCGGACCTGGTCGGGAAGAGCTTTCTCAAAGATTATCCGGTGGAGGTCCGTCGTAACACCATCGACACCGACATCTTCAAGCCCACCCCAAGCGACTTCCGCGAGAGGTACGGCATTGGCGACCGGTTCATGGTGCTAGGCGTTGCGAGCCCTTGGACCGAGCGCAAGGGTTTGAGCGATTTCGTAAAGCTGGCGGAAAAGCTCAGCACTGAAAAATACGCAATCGTCCTCGTCGGGCTCTCTGAGAAGCAGATAAGGCGGCTCTCCAGACAGCTCATCGCCCTTCCTAAGACCGAGAGCCCCGAGAAGCTGGCCGAGGCCTACAGCGCCGCTGATGTGTTTGTGCACCCGGGCGTCGAAGAGACCTTCGGTATGACCGTTGCAGAAGCGCAAGCCTGTGGCACCCCCGTTGTTGTGGCAGAAGGCTCGGCTTGTGCGGAGATAGCCGAATCCAGCACCGCGATCGCGGTGCCTGCCGACATGTCCGCCCTGAAGGCCACCATCGTGAAAATGGCGGGGGGGGGGTTGCAGTTCTGATGCCTAGGACTGAGTCGAGCACACAGCTGGTAGCCATTTATAGCGCCGCGGATGCCCTCTTCAATCCCACCGTGGAAGACAACTACCCCACGGTAAACCTGGAAGCAGAAGCCTGCGGGACACCCGTTGTGACTTACGATACAGGCGGTTGCGCCGAGACGATATCGAGCCCTGCGTCGACCGCGATCGAGGGCCTTGATGAGGGTCTCAGAGCCTTGTTGAATCTTTCAACCCTGAAAGGGGCTTCATGTTAGTTCTCTACGACACTACCAATTATGATGACCACCCCATCGGTGGCCAGCTAACGAGCGTGCGCAACTTCCTTCGCTTTCTGGCCGAAGATGAACCAGAGGCTGCCCAGAGCGCGCTGCTAGTGGGCGTGACCAAGGACCTGGGCGCTGTAGGCGTAGAGTCTACCGTTGAGATAAGCGGCGTTGCGTACCGATTTCTGCCCGTTGCTTATGCTGACACCGACCTCGCGCATGTGCAGGAGTCTCTGCGTATGCGCTTCGCGAAGGGGCTTTTGAAATACGTTCCTAAGATCGGCCTTAATAAGGGCGACGTCAACTTCATACATACGCCTGAGGCGTTCGGCCCCGTGAAGGTACTTGGCCGTGGCAGATGCGTAGTAATGTCGCACGGTAGTTTTCTAAACATGAAGGATAACCTGCGCTTCTACCAGCGGAGCTGGTTAGCAGATGCTTTTCAGCGGTACCTGGCATGGGTTATAAAGAGGGCAGATCGACTGTTGGTGTTGGACGAGGGGACCAAGGCAGATTATGAGCGTCTGAACGATGACGTGCACGTAGTCTTGAACTCTATCGACCACCGTGAGGAGATCGAACGCGACTTCGACCCTAAGGCTGTGAGACTGCTCTTTGTAGGAAGGCTCTCGGCCGTGAAGAACATTGGACCCATCATCGAGGCGGCAGAGGCTATGCCCGAGGTGGAGTCTCTTGCAATCGTGGGCGACGGTGAGGAGCGGGAGCATCTGAAGGCGCTGGCGGGCAGAAAGGCTTCCTTCAAAGGAAGCCTCGAGACCGAAGGCGTGCGCGCGCAGATGCGCGATGCGGATATCTTGGTGATGAACTCGTTTCACGAGGGTGTACCAATGACGATCCTTGAGGCGATGGGTATGGGCATGCCAATCATTAGCACGGATGTTGGTGGCATCTCCGCTGTTGCGCCTTTCGGGTCCGTTGCCGAGAGGACCGACGGGACGGTGGAATCCATCAAGAAGGCAGTGCGGATAGTCGCGGACTGCTATGCCGAGCGGTCAGCTGCAGCCTATGCCTATTCCGCCGATTTCAACTTTCGCACGGTAAACAGAAAGATTTACGGTTATTTGGAGGCCCACCACTGATGGAACTCCTCATTCTTATTCGTCCGTTCTTTCAGCTTGTCAATCAGTATATCAGCGGCTTCACTTATCTATTCAGCCTAGTTTTCTTCGTCTGTTTTATCAGGGATTGCGCGAAGAGCAGATTGCGGTTCGACCGCTTTGAGATTATCGCTCTTTGTTACTTCTTTTTAAGTATTGGCATCAGCCTTATTTCTGGGTCCACGGTCGGGACTCTTTTAGGCCAGTTCAACAAATTATTTCTTTGCCTATTTTCTATGCTCGTGATTAATAGGTTGGCATCTATTAATCCACATGGCACACGTGCATCATTAATAAGAAAAGTGACGTATTTTTCTGCGGCTTTTGTTCTTATTTCGCTGTTATTACCCTCTTCGTATCAATCCCTTTGGGGGGCAAAAACTTTTCAGATGGCTTTTTCGAGTCAACATGAGACCGCAGAGCTTATTACCTTGTTAATTGCACTAATTGGTTACGATTTAAAACTATATAGTCGATTTATTCCGGCTAGGCTTCTGATAGCAACTGGATTGCTGTTTGCTCTTTTAATGACTGGGGCTCGGACAATTACCATTGCTGGCGGTGTGATTTACGTCGTTCAATTGCTCTATGCAACAAAGGGTATTGATCGCCGGCTAAGAGGCCTCGTAATAATCTTTTCGTCCGTTATAATTGCTTTGGTCGTATTGCCAGGACTATCTTCTACTGCGCTTTTTGAGAAAAGTAAGAATCTCGAAGGAAGCGGCTCGTCTTTTTCTAATGGCAGGGATCAAATCTGGCTCTATTACTATTCTGTATTCAGCAACATGCCTGTAATTAATCAGTTTTTTGGCGCGGGCGTAGGAATGATTTTAGAGCATTCGAGGCTTGCAATCGGAACTCATAACGACTTCTTATCTTTTCTAATTTCTTTCGGTATTGTCGGTCTTGTTTTTTACCTTATTTATATGGCGCGATCCTTGTTAAGGAATGGGCTTGCGCCTTGTGGTTTGCTTGCATTTTTAATTTTCATTTGGTGTGCATTTTTTAACGGATTTTCGGGCTATACGGAGCTTGTTTTTTCACTCTGTGTGTTTGTTGCAACTTATTCGAAAGGTGCTATTGCGGAGCCAGAAAGGTCTAGTTGTGTTTGCAAGCTAGACAGCATTTATCGTGATAGACCTGTCAATATTACGAATCGAGGATCGGTGTTTTGATGAAGAGTGGTAAAAATACCGGGCTAATTGTTTTCACCCTGGCGCATTTAGGAGTCGGCGGTGCCCAGAAGGTTGCTTCGCTGATAATGAACAAGCTTATTGAGCTTGGCTATGAGGTTGCTGTTTGTTGTTATTATCCTGTAAAGGAGCATGTGGGACTCAGCGATAAGGTGAAACGTGTATATTTATTTAATAATCCTGCTGAGTATGAGGTTTCAGGTTTTCAGCGTGTGCCAGTTAAACTAAAGGCGATCGCACGTTATCGAACGGTTTTAAGGGAAATCAATCCGTTATGTATCGTTTCATTCGGCCCTGACCCCTTGCTGTTTCCAGCATGCAAGCTCATACGCTATGAAGGTAAGCTTGTCTGCTGCGAACGCGGCGATGCGAATCAGCGAAACATACTCTATAAAATTATTACTGAGGCCGAGATGGCTTCTTCTGACAGGGGTGTCTTTCAGTTTGATGGAGCTATGGCTCCGTATGGGCGTTCGTTGCCTGATGACACGCGCGTTATCCCCAATCCGTGCGAAAAAAACCTTTCGACAGCGCGTGATTCCGGACAACTGAATAACGAAATCGTTGGCGCTGGTCGACTTGTGCCCGACAAAGGCTTCGATACGCTTATCAAAGCGTTTTCCATGATCGTTGATATGCATAATGTCAATTTAGTGATCTATGGCGAAGGCCCTGACAGAGAGAGGTTGGAGAACCTTATCGAAGTCCTTGGGATTAAAGACAGAGTTAGTATGCCTGGTACTATTCCAAATATCGCTGAGAGAGCGCAGCGCGCACGTCTATTTGTATTAGCTTCTCAGTACGAAGGTTGCCCGAACACACTTATCGAGGCAATGTGCGCTGGGGTTCCAGTAGTTGCAAGCGACTGTAGTCCCGGTGGCGCTCGTTTTTTAACTAATAATGGAACGGTTGGAGGCCCACTAGTCCCCATTGACGATTCTGATTCTATGGCTATCGCTATTAGTTGGATGCTCGATAACTTCGACAAGGCCGAAAGCCTTGGAAAGGCCGGTGCATCGCTTGTCGAAGCCTATCCAATGGATCGGGTGATGGACATGTGGGCTGACTTATTCATAGATCTGCTTGGAGCTCCTAAGTTGACTAGAAAGGATACTGGTAATTAATAAATGGAATGGCTGCGCAGAATTCGAAATAATCCTTGGTATATCTTTTCATCCCTTGGGGGACACGGGTTACTCAATTGGATGCCTGATGAGATATATTTAAAGCTTGCTTATCGTGGTTTCTTGGGTGAAAAACTTGACCTTGAAAACCCAAAAACATTCAATGAAAAGCTTCAGTGGCTCAAAATACATGACCGCAACCCTTTCTATAGCACTCTTGTAGATAAGTATAGAGTTAAAGCATGGGTTGCCGAGCAAATAGGCGTGGAGCATGTTGTCAGCACTTATGGTTGTTGGGATCGTGTAGAGGATATTAATCTTGATTCCCTGCCCGATAAGTTTGTCCTTAAGACAAACCACGACAGCGGGGGTGTTGTGATTTGCAGGAATAAAGATACTTTTGATTCTAAAGCCGCGAAATTAAAGCTAAGTAAACATTTAAAGAACAACATGTACTGGTATGCTCGGGAATGGCCCTACAAGGATGTTACCCCCCTTATTTTCGCCGAAGAATTTCTTGAGCCCAATGAAATCTCTACCGGTTACTGTGCCGCTGAGTCCGACTGCTGTCCAGCTGACTATAAAGTCAGCTGTTTTGCGGGAAAGCCAAAATTAGTTGAAGTTCACAGGGGGCGTTTTACACAGCATACATGTGATTATTATACGCCAGACTGGGAACCTATTACCAGTATTGATTGGGGGGGTGTTCCGTTTTCAGATGATGGAGTTGAACCTCCAGAGTGCTTAGATGAGATGCTTCGACTTAGCTCTATTCTAGTTGAAGGGTTTCCTCAAGCGAGGGTTGACTGGTATGTTGTTAATAATAGGTTGTTATTCGGAGAAATCACATTTTTTAGTGGTGCCGGATTCGATCCACTTGATAAAAATTCAGATGAATTATTAGGCTCATGGATCGATCTTAACTATTCATTTGACAGACAAAGAATGCTCAACAATGAATGACGAATTGACTGCAAAAGCTGCTAATGCTACAAAATGGTCACTAATAACTGAAGTTGTTGTAAAAATAATATCGCCTTTGACACAGGTCGTTCTTGCACACATTCTGGCTCCTGAGGCTTTTGGCGTCGTTGCGACTGTTACAATGGTCACGAGTTTTGCTGACATGCTATCTGATGCAGGGTTTCAAAAATATTTAGTGCAACATGAGTTTGAAGATAACGGTCATCTGTATCGAAGTGCAAACGTTGCTTTTCTAACTAACTTATGCATCTCAATTGCAATATGGTTTATTGTCATTGTGTTTAATGAACCGCTTGCGGAGATTATTGGAAATAAAGGGCTCGGTTTTGTTCTCATCGTAGCATGCTCCTCACTTCCTCTTACAGCCTTGAGCAGTATCCAGCTTGCCTTATTTCATCGCTCGTTTGCTTTCAAAGAACTATTCTCCGTGCGAGTGGCGACTGCCCTCGTTCCTCTTTTCATCACCGTTCCATTAGCCCTAATTGGGTTTGATTTTTGGTCCTTAGTTATAGGGACTGTTATCGGTAATTTAGTTAATGTGGTCGTTCTTACAATCAAATCTAATTGGAAACCAACGCTCTTCTATAGTTTTGACGAACTGAAGGAAATGGTTTCCTTCAGTGCTTGGACCCTACTAGAGCAGTTTTCTATTTGGTTAACTTCCTGGATGGGTACGTTTATTGTTGGTTCCGTTCTTACCTCATATTACTTGGGTCTTTACAAGACATCGATTTCGATGGTTAACACGGGTATGAGTATAATCATCAGCGCAACAACACCTATCCTATTTGCTGAGCTCTCGCGAAGGCAAAACGATGAAAATGCTTTTGAAGCGGCTTTCTTCCGTATGCAGCATAAGGTTAGTCTGTTTATTATTCCGATTGGGTTTGGCATTTTTATCTATCGGGACTTCTTAACGGCCTTCATTCTTGGACCACAGTGGTCTGAAGGCTCTCTATTATTTGGTCTTTGGGGATTAAGCAGTGCAATTGTTATACCTATAGGTTATTACGCCAGCGAAGTATTTCGTTCAAAAGGAAAGCCCAAATTGTCTTTTATGACTCAGGTTCTTTATCTATTTATTATGGTACCTATAACTTATATTGCGGCTAAACATACTTTTAATATCTTTGTTTTTGCTAGCGCTTTTCTTAGGTTTATTGCAATATCTATTGATCTTTTTGTCCTTGGGCATTTTGTTAAATTCCCTATTTGGAAAATGATTAACGGACTTTTGCCTTTCTTTGTCTGCTCGTTCATGATGATGGGAGTAGGCTTGCTTCTTTTCAGACTCGACGCCCCGCCTTTATTCGGAATAGCAATTTGTATGGTATCGTATTTATTTTTTTGCGAGTTATTTACAACGACACGTGTTCAAATAAATAGTCTTATTAGAAATTTCCGTACAAGAATATAGATAAAACAGATTATCTATAGTTATGAACTGCTGGCTATGGTGCGAGTATTTACTTGTGAGTTTGCTTTGATGGTAAATCTCAAGCACATTAGTCGATGCTAAATTTTGTATTTAAGGGGCAAAATGTCAAAAAAGGTTTTTATTACCGGTGCCGCTGGATTCATCGGAGCGTTTCTCGTTAAGAAGCTGCTCGAGGAGACTGAAGATGTCATTGTCGGCTTTGACAACCTCAACAGCTACTACGACCCCGGTATCAAGAACGCGCGCCTGCGCATGCTTGCCGAGGCCGACACCGAGGGTCGCTTCACCTTCGTGCGCGGCGACCTGTGCGACGCCGCCCTTATCGAGCGCCTGTTTGCAGAGAACGACTTCGAACTCGTTGTGAACCTCGCCGCGCAGGCGGGCGTGCGCTACTCCATCGAGAACCCGCGCGCATACCTCGAGAGCAACCTCGTCGGCTTCTTCAACGTACTCGAGGCCTGCCGCCACCACCCGGTCAAGCACCTCGTGTATGCCAGCTCCAGTTCGGTCTACGGCGGTAACAAGAAGGTGCCGTTCTCCGAGGAGGACCGCGTCGACTCGCCGGTGTCGCTCTACGCCGCCACCAAGAAGTCCAATGAGCTCATGGCCGCCGCCTACTCAAAGCTCTACTCCATTCCCGCGACCGGTCTGCGCTTCTTCACGGTGTACGGCCCAATGGGCAGGCCCGACATGGCCTACTTCGGCTTCACCGAGAAGCTGCGACGCGGCGACACCATCAAGATCTTCAACATGGGTGACTGTCGCCGCGATTTCACCTACGTCGACGATATCGTCGAGGGCGTGAGGCGCGTCATGGACGCCGCCCCCGAGGTGAAGATGGGCGAGGACGGCTTGCCGCTCGCCGCGCACCGCGTCTACAACATTGGCAACTCGCACCCCGAGAACCTGCTCGACTTCGTCGACACGCTGCAGCGCGTGCTGGTGGAGGAGGGCGTGCTGCCTGCGGACTACGACTTCGAGGCCCACAAGCGGCTCGTGCCCATGCAGCCCGGCGACGTGCCCGTCACCTACGCCGACACCACGGCACTCCAGCGCGACCTGGGCTACAAGCCCGCGACCCCGCTCGAGGACGGCCTGAGGGCCTTTGCCAAGTGGTATAAGCACTACTACAACATTTAGAAAATCATGGCCCTGTAACAGGGGCCATTTTTCGTGCGAATTATTGCTCTTTGACAATTGGAGAATGACATGAAGATCGCTGTCGCCGGTACCGGCTACGTCGGCCTGTCCCTCGCCGTCCTGCTCTCGCAGCACAACGAGGTCCACGCGCTTGACATCGTGCCCGAGAAGGTCGAGAAGATCAACAACTACGAGTCGCCCATCCAGGACGACGAGATCGAGCGCTTCCTGGCGGAGGCTAAGGCGGGGGAGCGCGAGCTCGACCTGCACGCCACCGTGGACGTGGCCGAGGCCTATACGGGCGCCGACTATGCCGTCATTGCCACGCCCACCAACTACGACAGCGACCGGAACTTCTTCGACACGAGCTCCGTCGAGGCCGCTATCGCCGCCGTGCGCTCGGTGAACCCGGACGCTTGGATCGTCATCAAGTCGACGATCCCCGTGGGCTACACCGCCGGCCTTCGCGAGAGGCTGGGCGACAGCAAGATCTTCTTCAGCCCCGAGTTCCTGCGCGAGAGCAAGGCTCTCTACGACAACCTGCATCCGTCTCGCATCGTGGTGGGCGCGCCCAAGGAGGATGCCGATGCCGTCGCCGCGGCGGAGAAGTTCGCCCGCCTGCTTGCGCAGGGTGCCGATCCCGCTGAGCTGGAGCGCGTGAACGCCGACGGTACCGTGGGCATCCCCGAGCTCGTACTGGGCACCACCGAGGCCGAGGCCGTCAAGCTCTTCGCCAACACCTACCTGGCGCTGCGCGTGGCCTACTTCAATGAGCTCGACACCTACTGCGAGGTGCGAGGCCTCAACACCCGCGACGTCATCGACGGCGTCTGCCTGGAGCCGCGCATCGGCAGCCACTACAACAACCCCAGCTTCGGCTACGGCGGCTACTGCCTGCCCAAGGACACCAAGCAGCTGCTGGCCAACTACAGGGACGTGCCCCAGAACCTAATCGAGGCCATCGTGGAGGCCAACCGCACCCGCAAGGACTTCGTCGCCGACGAGGTGCTGCAGATGGTGTGGGACCGCGTGTACGCCGGCAAGGAGAAGCCGGTCGTGGGCGTGTACCGCCTGACGATGAAGTCCAACTCCGACAACTTCCGCGCGAGCTCCATCCAGGGCGTCATGAAGCGCGTGAAGGCCAAGGGCGTGCCCGTGGTGGTCTACGAGCCCACGCTGGACGCGCCGGAGTTCTTCGGCTCCGAGGTGACCCACGACCTGGAGGCCTTCAAGGCCGGCTGCGACGTGATCGTCGCCAACCGCTGGAGCGACGAGCTCTCAGACGTGGCGGACAAGGTGTATACGAGGGATCTGTTTAAGAGGGACTAGGGGACAGGATTCCCGACCGCGATTTTTAGCCTTATCTATGAGTCGCATTGTCAAGAAAGAGGTCATATCGGCTAACGTCGATATGACCTCTTTTGGTATAAGACTGATTCCTTTTGCAGCTGGTGAGCGATGCGTTGTATATAGCACGTTAAGCAACGAACTCCATTTTCCCTGCATTTAGCCTTGAGCATCAAGAACGGGACATCGCCCGTGCTGCAATCGACTGCGTCGGGCCTCTTGATCCAGTCCGACAGGCTTCCTCATGCGGGGCTTTCCTGAAGATTTACTCGGTGTCCTTGCAAAAGAATCGTATGCAATACCGAGAGGCGCAGGCTACTGTAATGTGTGCTGCTTTTCGTGTGTCCTCATTAAGCAAGTAGATACAAGAGTCGACTTAATTGAATTGCCCGATCCGGGCCTTGACCTTGGTTCATGGATTGTTGTTATTGACAATCCCTGTGAACTTATATCTAGGCTTAGGACAGCCGTTCTGCAATTGGGTTATGACTTTGTAGCTGCTCCGGTTGAATATAGAGATAGCGTTCAGTTGAATCCCTCTGAAGTTGTTAAATCAACAATGGATTTAAAATCTCATAATCCATTACCTGCTTATATGGTTTTTCCAAATGGGATTCCACATTTTAATGCAGGAGTGTTTGTAAAGAATGTTCGTTATGCAAACCAAGCTGAATGGCGTATCGCCGTTAATAGGAATGAACGCTCATATGAGCCTCTAATTCTTAAGCTTGGCGATCTAACTGATATCGCTCATTTGGCTAGGAGAACGGAGCTTGCTGAAGATTTGCAACGGGTGCGCGGTTGTTCGGTTCCCTATTTGACTCGGGGGTGCTTTGGATCGAAGACTTCTCAAGAATTATCTCAGGATCTCTTTGAGTTGGGAAATGAGGAGGTCTTTATTACGCTGACGATTGGATAGCGCACAATAAGCGAGGATAGAGGTAATTGACTGGTGACCGCTCTTTGTTAAATAGACGCTAGGGGGTCGCCCCTACACCAACATTTTCGGCACGAATGCCTTTCACCGACTGGCAAAACGATTTACGCCTAATTCCGGGGTTCAATACGGGTTTTCTTCTTTTCCCGTTATCTGATCTCGCTACACTAATAACTGCTGCTACCAGGTATTTTTCTGATGCAGTTCTCATTGGCTCTTGCGAAGATCGGAGCGGTTATGTTTGCTGCCGCGTTCCACACTAGCCGTCACTACATCCTGTTTACTGCCATGGCCTGCCTATGCGTTTTGCTGGGCGGGCCTTCTTATGCCGCGGGCGCGGACAGCCTGTTCATCGCGGGCGCCACGTACTACGAGCCGGGCGCGTCGGGCCCCGGGTGGGCTTGGACCGATGCAGACCATCTGGAGCTTAACGGCTACACGGGCGAGGCCATCGGCGCCGACGGCGACCTGGTGGTGACGCTGACCGGGCAGAACACTGTTGTCGAGACGAGCGCGCCCGACGTGGACATCTCGCGTTGCGGCATGGAGGTGTGGGGCGATCTGACGCTCCTCGGCACCGGGTCGCTGACGGCCACGGGCTCGCAGTGCGGGATCTACGTGTCGGGGACGCTCGCGGTGGACGGCTGCAAGGTTGAGGCGCGGGCCGACGGCGGCGGCATCGCGGACGCGCGGGTGGCCGGCGTGATTGCGGACGGTCTTGCCGTTCGCGGCGGTGGGCGCGTTGTCGCCGCGGGCGCGGGCTCCGGGGCGGGCGTGCGCGCCTATGGCGTGTGTTTGCTGGGCGGGGCTGCCGGCGGCGTCGCGGGCGGGCAACTTACCGTCGATGCGTCCTGGCTGGATGCATCGGGCGCCGAAGGCGACGTCGCCTGCCTGGGCGGGTCGCTTGCATCCGCTCGCTTTGTGGCGCCTGCGGGCGGGGCCTTTGGCGCAGGCGGCGTGGTGGATTCCGGCGGGTCCGTGGCGGCGCATGTGACGATCGAGCCCGTGGATGCTACGGCGCCGGCGGGGGAGACCGCCGGCCCCGATGTGCCGGGCGATGTTCCTACCGCCCCTGGCACCGACCCCGCTACCGGCGCGCCCGCTGCGGATCCGTCGACGAATCCCACACAAAAGCCCGCGGCCGCAACTAAGACGGTGACCACGACCACAGTGACCAACGCCACGGCCGCCAAGGCCGCCACCGCGACGACCGTCTCGCTCCCCAAGGCCGGTGATAACTGCTGGACCTCCGCATCCCTAACGCTAATCTTTCTCGGCATAGCGCTCCTATGCGCCGCGATTCGCTGCTAAGGCGCTCGCTTTCCGGAAGCGAAGAGAAAATCGAACCGTCAAGCCCAAACCGATCTCTAGCAATAAATCCTCAGCTAGATATAGTCCAGGCCGATATCCCGTATCCAACTAAGCTCACTTCCCCAATGTCCCCTTTGGGGGCAGTCACTGTTGCTATGCCTTGGTTCTATACTCGGAGGCCTAAGGAAGTGGTTCGTATGTACTTGAGCGATACTAAGATTCAGGAGCTAATCGACAGCAAGGTGCTTCTCAATGCCGATGCTTCGAACATCGGACAGGTTACGTATGACTTGCGCACCGAGGGATTCTACATCAACTAAAGCAAGCAATCCGAGGTAGAGCTTGGCCCCGGAGATTCGGCATTCGTCTCTTGCGTTGAATGTGTTGCGTTGCCAAACGATTTGACCGCGAGCGTGCTTCTGCGCAATTCGCGCATTCGCCAGGGGCTTTCTTTGGATGTGCCGCTATATTTTCCCGGGCATGTAACACGGCTGTTCTACCGTGTTACAAACGTAAGCGGTAACACTATTACGCTCGATAAGTCTAAGGGTATAGCGCAGGTCGCATTCCAGCACGTTGATGGCGTGGTGGCCCATCCTTACCACGGCGCTTTCTCTGATGAGCTCAACTTTAACGGACTTGCAGATTATTCCGACGTCTATGCCGGGGAACTTAAATAGGTGTCTCAAGTCGTGGGAGACTTGACCTAAGGTACGATCAATTGCTCCTGAGTGAGGGTATTGGCTTACGCCAATACCCTCACTTTCGTCCGAGGCGAGCAAGCGCCCGATAGCGATTTTGACTTGCGCCTAGTCTGCGGCAACACCATGACGTTCGGCGCGCTTTACGAACTCTCACATGAGCTCGAGAAGGAACTTGGGCGAAAAGTTGATATCGTCACCAACCCACCAGAGCACATGCGCCCGCCCTTCCGCAAAAGCATCGAACAGGATGAGGCCGCCGAGCACAATATCCTCGGCATTGGCGCTCGCAAAAACCTTACACTGCAGCATCGAAGACCTTGTCTGGCAACCGATCGCCATAGAGTACGATTCGAAACCCTGTTCATCCGTAATCTAAATACTAAGATTATTGTTGTTTATCTTTCCTTTCAGTACGTATTTAAATGCGTCTATAATACGTATTAGAGACACATTTTGAAGGAGGTTGCTATGGTTGCCGTAATAGACAATAAACTCGTTTTCGGACGCGAACAGGTGCTGACTTCGACGCAGGCAAGCAAAAATTTTGGCGAAGCGAGACGTCGCGCTCGAAGGGAGCCGCAATTTGTCTCAGACAGGAACGATGGCATCGATACTGTTATCGTCGGCTTCGAAGAGTTCGAAGCGATGGCGGTTGAACTCGAACAGCTCAGAGAGGAGCGCCTGCACGCCATAGCCGCCGCAAGGCTCGCGCAGGGCGACGCTGATTCGAATCGCAAGGGCATCCCGTTCTCCTATACCGTGGGACGTGAGAGGTTCGAGACCATGCTAGAAGCCGAGGCGACCGATCCCATTTCCGACGAGGAGCTGTTCGAGTGAGCGTGGCTAGGTTTAAAGTTGAGTTTTACGACAAGACTGCCGAGAAAGAGTATCTGTCACTCGATGGCTCGGTCCGCGCTATGGTGAACAAAGGTATTGCGCGTCTTGCACTTCGAGCCGATGAAATTGGTAAGCCACTTTCGGGTCTTCTTGCAGGTTGTAGGGAACTTAAGTTTCGCACTGATGGCATTCGCGTAATTTATCGCATCCGCGATGGGCACGTCGAAGTAGTTCATATCATCGCAATAGGTGCAAGGGACAAGGGCAAGGTTTTCGACCTGGCATCCGCTGGTTACTGAATGGATTGGGGACCGCATGGAACTCCCTAGCACCCTGTGCAGCAATGCCTACGACTTTGCATTTTGCCCCGAGCCCTGCTACGACCGCCTGGTTGACCTCGCCGATCCCGAGGACTGGGGCCCCAGTAACCGCATCCTCAAAAACTACCTGTCGTTTTCTGTTAGCCGCGCGGTGTTCCCGACCGAGCGCGACGCGGACCAGACCGCGCCGCAGCTAGCTACACGCTCGCGGTGCCTCAGTTTTACGGCGGCCGGATCCAGCTGCTCCTGCCGCTGTGACTGACCGGCGACAGGCCCGAGCTGGCGCTGACCATCCAGCGCGAGGACGGCTTTTACGCCGCGCGCACCTGCCTCAGACTCGACATGGCATACAACAACGCGCGACTTATCTGCCGCCCCGAGACTTCCTGGATTAAGCGATAAATGGCTGTTTAGCTGTGGGTTTGCCGGTCACCTTGGTTGCTTTGGTTTGGCTGGAGCCCACGAATTTAAAATCGAGGGCAAAAAGTTCTTGGTAAACCGCGCGCGGCTATGTTAGTATCTCTTTTGCCGAAAGGCGACGGGCGATTGGCTCAGGGGTAGAGCATATCCTTCACACGGATGGGGTCACA
Source organism: Collinsella sp. LCP21S3_C7 (assembly GCF_052118485.1). Classification (NCBI taxonomy): domain Bacteria; kingdom Bacillati; phylum Actinomycetota; class Coriobacteriia; order Coriobacteriales; family Coriobacteriaceae; genus Collinsella; species Collinsella sp. LCP21S3_C7. The sequence continues at coordinate 21,248 of NZ_JBQKHC010000023.1, forward strand.
AGTTCGAATCTTGTATCGCCCACCATCAAAAGCACAGGTCAGAGGTGTTAAGCCTCTGGCCTTTTTCTTTTTGACACCAAGGGTGACACCAAAACTGACACCAAAATCGAATCGCAGTCGTATAAGGCGTCATTTTATATCGCGCCCTATTTACCGACGCCATTGCATGTTTTGTATATAACGCATGCGTATTTTCATTGAATTACCCATGTGATCCGCGCGCAAATGTGGAGACAGGGACCACACGCCCAGAGCTCCTTCCAGCGGATTTCTATCACACGAGGGATCTTCGGCAGAACTCGTCAAGCTATTGGTTTGCTTCCAGTACTTACCCGCATGATGATCCAGTAGATAATCGGCCATGCCCGTGATCCGCACGGCCCGCGGCCGAAACCAGGGGAGGCGCAAATGGACGAAATCGTCTGCGCAAACACCGCATTTCGCTACTGGCGCTGCCCGCCGCAGGTGCGCGATCTCTACCCGCGCCTGCCCAACTCCGAAGACGGCTGGCGAGCTCTATCCCAAGCCCCTTTCGTAACCGACGTCCTCAAGACCCCGATTATCGCTGTAGCTTCGCCAGGTTCTTGTAATCACCACTCGGGATTGCGCTCCACTATTCGCTGGGAAGGGGCATCGGATGCCGGCACAACAATCGACACTCATTTAGGCTTTAGTGTCACCAATCCGCTTAACACGTTATTTACTATGACACGCTTTGTGTCTCAAATAGATCTCGTGATGGCTATGTACGAACTTTGCGGCTGGTTTTCTGTTTTCGAGCCAACTCCCGCTGCCGAAATGCAGCTAAAAATGGCGGTAGAGGAGAATCGCAATTCCTGCACGCAGGATCTGTTCGAACTTGGAGAGGGCGAAGACGAGGTTCCTTGGAAAAGGGTTTATGCCCGCGCAACCGTAAAGGACCCAGTTAATGAAGGCAAAACGAGCAAGCGTGAGGATGGAAGAGAGGTTACGAAACTCAAAGGTACTTCTCTTTGGATGAGAAAGCCGCTTATCGAACTGAGCGACCTGCATCGATTCGCCGATAAGGTCAGAAGTCAAATGTGGGGAAAGCAGTTTTATGATGCCGCTCAACAGGTTATCGGCATTGCTGCATCTCCACTCGAAGTCGCGGGAGTCCTGCTCCTAAGTCGTTCTCGACGTCTAGGTGGTTCAGGTTTCAGATACGTGTACCTCAACGATTTAACCCCTCTATCCGAGGCAGCCCAAAGCATCGCAGGTCAAAAGGTCTGCTACGGCGACATCGTGATTGTAAACCCAATGCTAATGAAGGCAGTAATTATCGAGATTCAAGGTGAAGTCATCCATGGATCAGGCGCGGTACTTGACCACGATGCGGAACGTATGACTGCGCTCCAGAGCATGGGTTTCGACGTGTTCCTGGTCACCCACGATATGCTTAACGACAAAAAGCAGCTAGATACCATAGTCAAAAGCGTCTGCAGTCGTTTGGGGATTCGATATAAAGCCAAATCCGAGGCGATGAAGCGCGCCGAGACGCAACTGCGAGCAAATGTTTTGTGCAACTGGTTGGAAATCGGGAATTAGCCGGCAACGAGATACTAGAACAACCTTGTTTGCCTGCCAGTGAATTAGTGCCATTTCAAAACCATGCCGGATTACGGGGCTGGACCCGGACCGGCCGTCCATACCCTGCATCTCACGAAATTCGCAAGTCGTCTACCTGCGGTTTTGATTTTACCGATTACGGCATGCCCGAGGGTTCCCGGCCTGGCCCCGTAAACCGGCATGGTTTTGAGATCGCCGGGTGGGCGGGGGCGCGATCGGTCCCGATAATGGGCCTGGTGCCGGCAGGATGGCCGTTGGGCGGGTGGCGGCCCGCGCCGCGGAAGCGAAAAAACGGCGGTCGGCGGGACTCGAGATGTCCCAAGGGTGCCGGAGAGGGGGCGGCGGCAACGCCGCCGCCCGCGGGGCGCGCCCCCGCGGGCCGGATCGGGCACCGCGGGCCACTCGCTCCCGAGCCCGTCCCGCATCCCCGGCCCCGCCGCCGAAAGATTTTTCCTGTGTTTCGTCAAGAGGATTTGAGCAAAAAGATCATCGGAAATTGAGCAGCCTGAGCATCGGAAGCGCGCACGCTTTTTGAGCGGCTAGCCCTCCTGCATGAGGGCATGGCGGACGCGGTAGGACTCGCCGCGGAACTGGACGAGCCTCCCGTGGTGGACGATGCGGTCGATCACGGCGGCGGCCATCTGGTCGTCCCCGAACACCGACCCCCACCTGCTGAACTCCAGGTTCGTGGTGATTACCACCGACTGCCTCTCGTATGCGTCGGCGAAGACCTGGAAGAGCAGCCTCGTGTTAGCGTCAATCTATTTTTCACCAGTTTCGCTAAACAGGCGCGCCGTTTGCGCAAAGGCGGTTTCACCGGTTGCGCTAACGTATTTTCACCGATTCCGGTCACGGCTTGACGGGGCCGTCCCTCGGCAGGTCCTTCAGCCTGTAGGACCTGCCGGTTATCTTGACCAGGTGGCAGTGGTGGCACACCCTGTCCGCGATCGCGCTCGCCGCCACGTCGTCCCCGAACACCCTGCCCCAGCCGCTGATCCCCACGTTGGTGGTGATGATCGTCGAGCGCTGCTCGTAGCGCGTCGATATCAGCTGGAACAGCAGGTCCGCGCCCGCGCTGCCGACGTCGAGGTAGCCGAGCTCGTCGATGATCAGCAGCCTCGAGTGGGCGTAGTACTTGAGCCTCTTCTTGAGGATGCCGCGCGACGAGGCGTCCTCCAGGTCCTCGACGAGCCGGGCGCAGTCCACGAACCTGACCTCGCGCCCCGCCCTGACCGCCTCGATGCCCAGCGCGACGGCGAGGTGCGTCTTGCCCACGCCGGGGCTCCCCACGAACAGGACGTTCTCGGCCCGCTCGACGAACCTCAGGGTCGCGAGCTCCTCGATCTCGGCGCGCGGGACCGACGGCTGGAAGTCCCAGTCGAAGTCCGCCAGCCCCTTGACGTAGGGGAACCCCGACGACCGTATGCGCTGG
>NZ_JBQKHC010000024.1:0-23768 GCF_052118485.1 Collinsella sp. LCP21S3_C7
ACTCAGCCGTTCGCCACTCGCCTCTATCCGAAGATAGGTGCCGTTCGACTTGCATGTGTTAGGCGCGCCGCCAGCGTTCATCCTGAGCCAGGATCGAACTCTCCGTCCAAAATAAATGGGCCTCGAGCCCGTCCGGTCCTCTCAGTCATTCGCTGATCGGTTCCGTTCGATTCATATGGTTCTGTTTGATAGGAAAAGGAATTCCTCGGGGCCGCCTCTCGGCGGCCTTGCGAAAAACGAATCCAAGTCAGACCATTTCAAATGGTTCGATGTCTGCCCGGATGCGACACATCTGGTGTGTCCATCCTCGCAGTATCCGGTTCTCAAGGTGCACGCCTGCGCCGGTTCCCGGTCCGACCGGGCCGCGCGGCAAGGAGATATATTGCCAGACCGCGAAGCGATGTGGGACGTCAATTCCACTCTTCACAAGTCCTACACAATATATCGCTTCCTATATAAGTAATAGAAAGGCTGGTGCAGAAATACTGCACGTATCAGATGATGACCCTTCGGTTAAGAGATATATAAAGATCGGTCACCTGTAAGTGTCTATCTACCCGCGCTTTTGCTATATAAACCAGCGCCTTAGATAAAAAGAGGGAGCGCCGCGCACAGCGCGACACTCCCCTAGCGATTCAAGAGAATCAATTAGGCCTCGAGAGCCTTCTTGGCGATGGTAGCCAGCTCGTTGAAAGACTCGATGTCCTCGTAAGCCATCTGAGCCAGGACCTTGCGGTCGAGCTCGATACCGGCGACCTTCAGGCCGTGCATGAACTGAGAGTAAGAGATGTCGTTCAGGCGAGCAGCAGCGTTGATACGGGTGATCCAGAGAGAGCGAATCTCGCGCTTCTTATTGCGGCGGTCACGGTACTGATACTGCAGAGAGTGCTGGACCTGCTCTTTAGCATGCTTGTAAGTACGCGAAGCGGCACCGTAGTAACCCTTCGCACGGTGCATAACGGTACGGCGCTTCTTCTTGGCGGCAACAGCGCGCTTAATACGTGCCATGTTCTATCAACTCCTAGACGGTTAAACGAAAAACGGGAACGCTAACTTAGGCGAGACGCGACTTGATGACCTTGCGGTCGGCAGCGGCGATCTCGGTCTCCTGACGGAAGCCACGCTTACGCTTGGTGGACTTCTTGCTCAGGATGTGGCTCTTGAAAGCCTTGGCGCGCATAAGCTTGCCGGTACCAGTCTTGCGGAAACGCTTCTTGGTGCCGCTGTGGGACTTCATCTTAGGCATGAAATACTCCTTAATCGGTTACAGAACACTAGTTACTTAGTATCACTTGCCGCTTTATCCTCATCAAAGGCGCCCTTAATTGGGGCGAGCAGCATAAGCATGTTACGGCCTTCCATCTTAGGCTTGGACTCGACCGTAGCGTAAGGCTTAAGATCCTCGGCGAGACGCTCGAGAACGTTAAGACCCTGCTCCGGGTGAGCCATCTCACGGCCGCGGAACATGATGGTGATCTTAACGCGTGCGCCCTTCTTGAGGAAACGCAGAACGTGGCCCTTCTTGGTCTCGTAGTCGCCAACGTCGATCTTGGGTCGGAACTTCATTTCCTTAACCTCGACCTTGGACTGGTTCTTACGAGCAGCCTTGGCCTTCATGGCCTGCTGGTACTTGAACTTACCGTAGTCCATGACCTTGCAGACCGGCGGCTCCGCGTTGGGAGCGATCTCGACAAGGTCGAGACCCTGATCGTCGGCGACGCGCTGGGCATCGCGGATGGCGAACAGGCCGAGCTGAGAGCCATCGACGCCAATCAAACGGCACGAAGATGCAGTGATCTCGTCGTTGATGCGGGTGTCATCAGACTTAGCTATTTTCCCTACCTCCATTCATAAAAAAATAACCCGGCGCTTTTTTGCAACCAGGTCGTACACATAGACATCCTCGATATGAGGAAGAGAATCTAAGTTGTATGACCAGTCAGCTGCTCATTGGCGCCAAAAGGTGGGAACCCTCGGGTTCCTCTTTAGGGCATTGCGGAAACAACGCCTTCGCGATAATAACACGTACCGCTCGTTATCACATTACGTACACGAAAAAGGGGGCCTCGACCCCCCTTGAACGCTCTTTTGCATGTATGGTGCCCGAGGCGAGACTCGAAGGGCCTTCGCTTCGCGAAGCCCCGGGCTTCGGGCGCATGGCGCCCTCGCCACGCTCCGCTACAAACAGGCCACAGGCCTGTTTGCTTAACGCTCCGCGCGCTCACGCGAGTTCGGCACGAAAAAGGGGGCCTTAACCCCCTTGAACGCTCTTTTGCATGTATGGTGCCCGAGGCGAGACTCGAACTCGCACGTTGTTGCCAACGGTGGATTTTGAGTCCACTGCGTCTGCCAATTCCGCCACTCGGGCACGTATTGCGTGAGTTAGTTTATCACAGCTTTCCGTGGATTAGTCCGAAAATGGAACTTCGAGCATTTCGATGAGTTCGACCGTGCGGAGCATCTCGCGCTGGCGGCATCCGCGGCCGTCGACCGAGGCCTCGCCCATCTGGTTATCGTAGGGGTCCTCACGCATACCGTCAAAGACGGGTTCAAACTCTGCCTGGAACCGACAGTTTGCCACCATGCGCCATGGATCGAGGTTGCCAAAGTAGTGGCGGCGGCGCCATTCCTCCCCCATCCTGCGTGCCGAGGATCCAAACGAGACATCGGCGTTAAGCCAACCTGTCTGCGGTGTATAGAACTCCGCCCAGTCATGCGAGCCCACCGAGTCGGGCGCAACGTACAGGCCGCTCTGCCAACGTGCGGGCACGCCGGCGATGCGGCACATGGTGATAAACGTGAGTGCCATAACACCGCAGTCACCGCGAAGCGAATGCGCGCAGTCATCGGCGATAGAGCCCAGAAGCAGATACGGTGGCTGGTATCGATAGTCGATATGATGCGTCAAATAATCATAGATAGCCCGAGCGCGGTCGAGCTGATCCTCGAGACCATCGATAACATGTTCGGTCAGCTGCTGCAGATACGGCGTGAATGCAATATGCGGTCGGTCCTCGGAAATATCCTTGGGCAGCGGCGCGTCCATACACGGATGCGCCGGAAGCGCTCCCCCGTAGATATCGCAATAAGCGGCATCAATCAGATAACGATAGGTCACTGAGAACGATCGACCAGCCGAGGAAACCCACGAGGCGGTACGCGCCAAAGCGTTCGCGGGAGCAAGGACCCCCTCCGGCGTCATATCGAGAATCTCGATATGAGACTGCTGGCGGCAGGCTGCGGCAACGGGAAGCCACGCGCGAACGGTCTCCCCCTCCAGAGCACCGGGAACAGACACGGACGCTTTAAGCGTAATGGCACGAGACAGCCCGCCCTGTGATTCCATCTTCTTAAGCATCTGATTGCGCAGCGCAGTTCCATCCGTAGAATCGGGACGCAGGCCCGGAACCTCCTTGGGATACACACGCAAAGAATCAAGGAAGTTGTCGAGAACGAACAGTTCGCCATCGATAAAGCGCCAGTCGATGCGCTTGCGATCGATCAGGTCGTCAAACTGATCCTCGGTAAACTCCGGCCACTCCTCGCGGATCATCGCAATAGCCTGATCGCGCGACACCGAAAAATGAAACGACGTCTCGATCATGCGATACCGCTCGGCACGAACGCAAGCTGCCAACGAGGGATCAGGGCTCTGCTCCAAAAGACGGTCGCAAGCAGCAACAGCCTGCGCCAGGTACCCGGCATCCTTGAGACGAAGAATCTCAGGCGGTAGTCCAATATCGAGATGACGAAAATCATCGCAACAAACATCAACAGAGCAACCAACGGGGCCCTCGGCAACAACCTTTCCATCGGCAGGCAAAACATTAACGACAGCCATAACCACTCCCACGCAGAACGACAACCCGAGACCATTGTACCGGCATAAAAAGAAAGCCCCAACAAGGGAGCCATCAACACCGCTGAACGGTAGTCAAATAAATAATTCAGCCCAGTAACCCCGTAGCGAGTTAACGAAGGAGGCCCCGTTTCCCCGGAGCTGATTCCATCGCGCGACTTCTGGCGAAGCCAGGTGAGCGCGAGGGAAACAGCGTAGGGGAAACGGGGCCTCCGGCGGGAAGTTAAACCGCTACTTACGCCTTGTTGACGGAGCCAAACTCCTCCATGAGCTCCTTAGTGCGGGCAACGATGGCCTCGCGACCAGGCTTCAGGAGCTTGCGGGGGTCATAGCCCTTGCCCTGCTGATCCTTGCCAGCCTCAACGTACTCACGCGTGGCGGCAGCGAAGACAAGCTGCAGGTCGGTGTTGACGTTGATCTTGGAGATGCCCAGGGAGATGGCCTTCTTGATCTGATCCTCGGGGATGCCGGTACCACCGTGCAGAACGAGGGGCAGGTCGCCGGTCTGAGCCTTGATCTCGCTCAGACGCTCGAAGGAAAGACCGGCCCAGTCGGCGGGATACACGCCGTGGATGTTGCCGATGCCGCAGGCGAGGAAGTCGACGCCCAGGTCAGCAATCTGCTTGCACTCAGCGGGGTCAGCGAGCTCGCCGTTGGAGGTCACGCCGTCCTCGGTGCCGCCGATGCCGCCGACCTCGGCCTCGATGGACATGCCCTTGGAATGGGCAAGCTCAACGAGCTCCTTGGTGCGATCGAGATTAAGCTGGAAGGTTTCCTCGTGAGAGCCGTCATACATGATGGACGTGAAGCCGGCCTCGATGCACTTGAAGCAGTCCTCGTAAGAACCGTGATCGAGGTGAAGGGCGACGGGAACGGTAACACCCGTGGCCTCGACGGCAGCCTTGACCATGTCGGCGCAGACCTTGAAACCGCCCATCCACTTAGCGGCACCAGCGGTGCACTGAAGGATCAGCGGAGACTTGGCCTCCTCGGCGGCCTGGAGAATAGCCAGAGTCCACTCGAGGTTGTTGGTGTTGAAGGCACCGAGAGCATACTTGCCGGCCTCGGCCTTCTTGAGCATGTCTGCTGCGTTGACGAGCATAAAAGAAACCTCCTGTAAGGTTGCTCCGATAACGCATGAGATTTTACCACGGCGTACCCGAGCGTAAACGTTCGTTTGTTCACGAATATCGTCCAAACAGACTTTTTTTGACCGTTTGCCCTACGGAATCGGCCCGTTGGGGAAAATATCTTGACGTTTGGACACTTCTCGTGCTTAAGCAGCTGACTACAAAGCTACATCTGCATGAAAGGGTTCTGCATGAGCTCGCGCGCCATAGTGGTCGAATCACCATGCCCCGTTAAACAAACGGTATCGGCTGGAAGCAGCTGGGCGAGCTTGGAGAGCGAGCGCAGAATCGCCGCCTCGTCTCCACCGGCGAGATCGGTGCGGCCGTGGCTGCCCGGGAACAGGGTGTCGCCAACAAAGGCGATGCTTCCCTGCTCGGTGGCGGCGAACAAGACAATGCCACCCGGTGTGTGACCGGGCGCCTCGATCACCTGCAGGCAGATATCACCCAATTCAATCGTATCGCCCTCAGCAAGCAATCGCGTCGGCTCGCCCGGATCGGGCGTATCGATGCCCCACATTGCTCGCTGCTCCTCGATATTCTCACGAGATACCAACACGTCCTTCGCACCTAACTCATATAGGAAACCCTTACCGACGGCGGCTCGCGCTCCGGCAACGCCACCTACGTGATCGGCATGGCCATGGGTGCAGACAGCGCCTAGCACGTGCGCGTCAGGATGCTTGGCATAGATATGTTCCACAAGACGCTCACCTTCCCAGGCCGGATCGATAATCAGGCATTCGCCGCTCGAGATTACGGCGTAACTGTTGGTCTGAATGGGGCCGTTTACAAGCGCCTCAATCGAAGCCGTACCCCGAGGGGTTAAGTCCAAAGCTGCAGTGACCATGAGCACGTCCTCCTTCTACAAGCGTCGAGGCATCAAACGATGCCTCGAACGTAGCCAATATCATTACCGTTGTGCGTTCGTCACGCCTATACGCGACGCTTAAGCTGAGCCCCACCCTCGCCAGGCATCAGACGTCGTGCGTCATAGACCGAGTCGACACTGCTGATGGATGCCAGCAGCGGATCCAGACCGCTCGCGTCCGAAATCTCGACCATAAAGCGCAGGGTCGCAATGCCCTCGCGGTTGGTCGAGGTAGCGGCGGAAAGGATATTTCCGCCTGCATCGCCAATGGCGATGGTGACATCCTTGAGCAAGCCCATACGATCCAAGCACTCGACCACGATCTCGACCTGGAAAAGCGTATCGGCAGCACCATCCCACTCCACGTCAATCATGCGCTCGGGGTGTTCCATGAGACCCTTGACGTTGGGGCAGTTGGCACGATGCACCGAGACGCCTCGACCGCGCGTGATAAAGCCCACGATGTCGTCGCCCGTCACCGGATTGCAGCAATGCGCCAGACGAACCAGCAGGCCGCTGTTGCTCTCGCCCTTGACGATAATGCCGTTACTTGCACTCTTGCCACGCTTTTGCGGTTTGCGGTTGGAACCGCGGGCAGGCTGCTTGACGACCTCAGCGATGGCTTCGGCCTTGGTAAGCTGCTCCTCGGGCTTGGGATCCAAGATTTGCTCGACCTTATTGCCCACAGCGCGCGGGGCGACCTTGCCCGCGCCAACGGCTGCGAACAGGTCCTCGAGTTGCTTGAAGTTAAACTGCTCCGCCACGGCATTGAGTGCACGCGTGGATCGCGGCGTAGAGATGCCGTACCCGCGCTTGCGCAGGTCCTTGGCCAGCATATCGCGACCGGCAGCAGCGTCATCGTCTTTGGTCGCAGCGGCGAAGTAACGGCGAATCTTTGACTTGGCCGAAGGCGTCTTGACGATCTTGAGCCAATCGCGCGACGGCTTGGAGCTCTTGTTAGTCAGGATCTCGACACGGTCACCCGTCTTGATTTCGTGCGTGAGCGGGGCCACCGCACCGTTGATTTTGGCGCCGACGCAGTGGTTGCCGACCTCGGTATGAACAGCGTAGGCAAAGTCGAGCGGTGTAGAGCCCGCACGAAGCGCCATGACCTCACCCTTGGGCGTAAAGACAAAAATCTCCTGGTCAAACAGGTCGACCTTCAGTGAGTGCAGATATTCTTTGGCATCGGTGATCTCGTCAGAGGCTGCCCAATCGAGCGAGTGCTTGAGCCAGTTAATCTGATCGTCCAGACGCTGTGCGTCGTTGGTCTTGGAGGCAGACGATCCGCCCGATTTCTTATATAGCCAGTGGGCGGCGATGCCGTACTCGGCCTGCTCGTGCATCTCGTAGGTTCGAATCTGAATCTCGAGCGGACGGGCCGTGGGGCCGATAACCGTCGTATGGAGCGATTGGTAGTTATTGACCTTGGGCATGGCGATATAGTCTTTAAAACGACCGGGCATGGGATGCCACAAAGTATGCACGGCACCAAGCGTGGAATAGCAATCGCGCACCGAATGGGTGATGACGCGCAGCGCCACCAGATCATAAATCTCGGAGAACTCCTTGCCCTTGCGCTTCATCTTTTGATAGATGGACCAATAGTGCTTGGAACGACCGTTGATCTGAAAACCCTCAAGGCCAATGCGGTCGAGCTCATCGGTAAGCGTCTTGATAGTCTCGGCCAGAAAGCGTTCGCGAACCTCGCGTGACTCTGCCACCATGCGGGCGATGCGCTGGTAAGCGTCGGGTTCAAGGTAGAAGAAGGACAGATCCTCGAGTTCCCACTTGATAGAGCTCATGCCCAGGCGGTCGGCCAGGGGCGCATACACATCCATGGTCTCGCGCGCCTTAAACAGGCGGCGGTCCTCGCGCAGGGCGGCAAGCGTGCGCATATTATGCAGGCGGTCGGCGAGTTTGACGATGATGACGCGAATGTCCTTGGACATGGCGAGGAACATCTTGCGCAGCGTAAGCGCCTGCTTTTCGTCCATGTTGTCGACTTCGATGTTGGTGAGCTTGGTCACGCCGTCGACGAGCTCTGCCACGGTTTCGCCAAACAGACCCGAAACATCGGCAAGCGAGGTATCGGTATCCTCGACGGTATCGTGCAGCAATGCAGCGCACACCACATCGCAGTCCATCTTAAGGTCGGCCAAAATGATAGCCACCTCGACGGGATGGTTAATGTACATCTCACCCGAGCGCCGCTTTTGGTTGCAGTGCTTCTCGGCAGCAAAGCAGTAGGCCTGCTCCACCTTGGAGAAGTCATCCTCACTCATATATTTAAGGCACAGGCGCTCCAGCTTGTCGTAGCTGTCCGCCATAATCTCGGGCGGCAGATCATCGGCATGCGTATAGTGCTCCATCTCCGAAAAGGGCTGGAGGGCGGAATCATGGGCGGTACGGGCTGCGGCATCCATCGAGGTCCCCTTCCCTAGGCCCGCGGTACGATCGGGCGGTTAATTTTGGTAAGCATATCAGAAGCGCACGAATCGAGTGCCCAACTCCGGAAAGCCGAGAACTCCATGCGCGAGCGCAAGCCCTCCAAATAGCGGATCGACCTGCTCAACTGCACGCGCCCGGGGTTTTCGGTCATCGCGATGCGACGGGTATCGTCAAACCCCGAAACGTGACAGAAACCGAGCTCTTCGAAGATTCCCAAGCCGCTTGCCACCGAACGCTCATCGACCGGCGTGCGCGCGTCGATTGCAAGGCACATCTGCGCAATGTCGATATCGCTTGCGCAGAATGAATCGTCCCCCGTCTTGCCACGATTGGAGCGCCACATGGTCTGCAGCGCCCGATAGAGCGTGACAAGCTCATCGCGCTCGGGCGCGTAACAATCGAGCAGGCGCTCATTAATACGAGCGTCACGAGACGAATAGAGCAGGTGAATCACGGCAGGCTGCCCATCGCGGCCGGCACGGCCACTCATCTGGTTAAACTCAATCGCGCCAAACGGCATGTGGTAGAGCACGACATGACGGATATCGGGCAGGTTGACGCCCTCACCGAAGGCCGAGGTTGAAACGATGCAGCTCAGGCTGCCATCTCGAAACGCCTCCTCGACGCGTCGACGATCGGAACGCGCAAGCCCGGCGTTATAGAACGCGATATGGGTCGCGCAGTCGGGCACACGTTTGCGCAACGTCTTGGCAAGCGCAACGGACTGGTCGCGCGAGTTCACGTAGATGACGGTCTTCTCCCCCGTCGCAACGATCGAAACCAGGCGATTTTCACGGCTCGCAAGGTCACGATCGTCCTCGAGTTGTAGGTTCTCGCGAACGGTCTCGTCGACCACCGTGCTGGTAATCGGCAATACGCGAGCAAGCTCTGCCACAACTGGAGCCGTCGCGGTAGCCGTTGCCGCCATGACAACGGGGTCGCCCAGGGCTTTAAGAATATCGGGCATATCGAGGTATGCACTCCGGTCACCACCCTTAGCAAGACCGGCATGGTGCGCCTCATCGATAACAACGAAGCCAATACGTCCAGAACGCGCAAATCGATCGCGGTGGATAGACAAGAACTCGGGCGTCGTGAGAACGATACCGGTGCGACCCGAAGCAAGGCCGGCGAACACGTCATCACGCACGGCCTCCACGGTCTCGCCAGTCAGCACGCCGACACCAATGCCGAGCGCGGCCATCGTCGAGGAAAGGTGATAGGCCTGATCGGCAACGAGCGAACGCAGAGGATAGACAAAAATGCTCGCACGCCCGCGAAGAACCGTCTCGCGCGCGGCATGCACATGGAAAATCAGAGACTTGCCACGCCCCGTCCCCATAACGGCCAAAACGCTCTGATGGTCGGCAAGCGCGTCGAGTGCCTCGACCTGCGCGCGATGCGGCTGGTTCGAGCCGATAAAGCTATGGAGAAGCGAGCGCGTGAGCTCGGTATAAGAAAGCTGGGCGAGCGTCTCGCGTTTACGCGACTCCAGGCGCAGACCAGAATCCGCCGGTTGCACGCCGCGGCGAAGCTCACATGCCGGATCGTCGATATTGGGCGCCGCGGTATCGCGCACCAAGACATCTTTGATCATGAGCTTGGGCTTCACACGTCCCTGCCAATGCTCGGCCACGGCCTCGAACACCAAGTCGACGGCGCTGTCGCAATTGATGAGCCTATCGATCTGCGGCACGCGGAACATGATGGCCGGCACACTCGCGGCACCATCGGTCGCCACAAAGCGCATGTGCTCGCCGGTTTTGCCCACCACGGCGCGATCGCACATCGTCACGCCCTCGGCGGCCAGAAGCGGCACCTTATTGCCCTGGCCAAACGGCTCAAGACGGGAAATTTGCTCGATGGTCTCGATATTTAGCTCGGAGAGGTCAACGGTGGCGGCAACCTCGTCAGTGTCCTCAAAGTCCTCGGCGGGAAGCTCCGATAGCACGGCCGAAAGGCGACGGCGGAACTCATCGAGCTTGGATGCCTCGATGGTCACACCCACCGCACCGGCATGCCCGCCGCGACGAATCAGCAGGTCGGAGCAACGCTCGACGGCGTCGAACAAGTTGATCTTGCCCACCGAGCGGCCCGATCCGCGCGCAACGCCGTCCTCGATCGAGAAGAGTAGCGCCGGCACGTGATAGCGATTGGTCAAGCGGCTCGCCACGATGCCCTTAACGCCCTCGTGCCAGCCCTCGCCGCCCACGACGATTGCGCGCCCGCCGTCATAAGTCTCCTCGACCTTCGCCATGGCATCGCGCGTAAGCTCGGCCTCGATCTCGCGGCGTTGGCGATTGATTTCCTCGAGCTCGGCGGCAAGCGCGCTCGCTTCGATGGGGTCGCGGGCAAGCAGCAGGTCGAGCGCCAGCTTGGGATCGGCCATGCGGCCGGCAGCATTCAGACGGGGGATGAGCGAAAACGACAGGCCGTCGGCCGTAATGGTAGAAAGGTCGGCCTTGGCAAGTGCGGCAAGCGCGATATAGCCGGGACGGGCCGTCACGCGCATCTGCTGGATGCCCTCGGCGACCAGTGCGCGATTCTCGGGCGTAAGCGGCATCATGTCGGACACGGTGCCCAGCGCCGCGACCTCTATCAGCGAACGCCAATACGACGGCTTGCCCAAACGCTCGCCCAGGACCTGCACCAGCTTGAGTGCCACGCCGGCACCGGCAAGCTCGCGCGAGGGACCCTTGTCCTCGAGCTTGGGGTCGGTCAGGGGCACGCCCTGCGGCACCTGGTCGGACGGCTCGTGATGGTCCGTGACCACCAAATCGATCCCCAGGCTCTCCAGATAGGAGGCCTCTTCCTTGGCGGCAATGCCGTTATCGACGGTCACGATCAGCTGGGGGCGAGCGAGCTCGTTAACGCGGTCGAGCGCCGCACGCGACAGGCCGTAGCCCTCGTCAAAACGATGCGGAATAAACGGCGTGACGTTGGCGCCAAACGAACGCAGCGCCTCGGTCAACAGACAAGTCGACGTAATGCCGTCGACGTCAAAATCGCCAAAGACGGCGATGCGCTCGTGGCTGCGAATAGCACGCTCAACGCGGTCGACGACGACCGCCATACCCGGAATAACGAGCGGGTCCGCCCAGTCGCGATCGAGCGAAGGCGTCAAAAAAAGCTGGCCTTCCTCGATGGATGTAATGCCGTGCGCAACCATAATGCGCGCCACCAGCCCGGGTATGCCCAGGCCAGCCGAAAGCTCCTTTTCGAGCTCGGGGTTTTGCTGAGCGACCGCCCAGCGATGCGTTGTCTTAAGCGATGACATAGGCGCCCACCCCCGATAGGGGCAGGTCGCCGCAATACCTCTCACGGTTCATAGCGATGAGTCCTCTGTGTATGCCCGCTTCGGCAGGCAGATCTGTTGAACGGATTTATTATACCGTGCGGCGCGGACGCACAACGTCCAGCACGCCGTGGTTTCGATAAACGAGGGCGGTAATAGCCTCGAAATAATCGAGCGTTTCAGCCACACGGACGCATGCGAGCGTCTAGCATATCCATTCAAAACGGATTCACGAGCAAAGGGAGTCACAAGCGCATATGAAGCAATGGGTTGGACTGGGTAAGTTCCTCGCGGGGCATATGCAGATCATCGTTCCGATTTGCGTGACGCTCGGCGTGCTCTTTCCCCAGCAGATCGGCGTACTCAAGCCCATCGTCCCCACCCTGTTTGCCTTTATGACGTTCCAAGGTGCCCTCAGCAACACCTTCCATCAGGTAGCCGAAGTAATCCGCCGTCCGCTGCACCTGATTTTGGCGCTGCTGGTCTCGGCGGCGCTTATTCCCATAACAGCCTATGCCATGGGGTCGCTGTTCTTTGGCTCCAACCCCAACCTAGTCTGCGGTATCGTGCTCGAGTACAGCGTACCTGTGGCAGTCACTGCCTTTATGTGGATTAGCATGTTCGGCGGCAACGGCCCGCTCGCGCTCACCATCATCCTGACGTCCTCGGTTATCTCACCCGTTACGATTCCGCTCACGCTTAAGCTCTTGCTGGGCGCCACCGTCCCGATCGACGTGCCGGGCATGATGCAGAACATGGCCTTCATGATCGCTATCCCCGCCCTGCTCGGCATCGTGATTAACGAACTCACGCGCGGATGGGGACACGAGAAGCTCTCCCCCGCGCTCTCGCCCGCCTGCAAGTTCATGATGATGGGTGTTATCGCGTCGAACTCTACCGCCATGAGCGAGTACGTGCTGCACATGAACGCGGTGCGCTTGGAAGTCGCCCTCTTTATTTTGATCTTCGCCATCAGCGGCTTTGTCATCGGTATTCTGGTCGCCCGCGCACTGCATCTGCCGTATAGCGAAACGACTACCATGTGCTTTACCTGCGGCATGCGCAACATCTCTTCGGGCGCCGTCATCGCCACGCAATACTTTCCGGGCGAAGTCGTATTTCCCGTCATGTGCGGAACGCTGTTTCAGCAGGTACTTGCCTCGCTTATCGGGCATCTCTTTGAGCGTCTAACCGGCGAGGAGCGCGCTCCCCAGCGCAAGCGCGTCGAGGCCGGCCGCGACGCCATGGCACGCTAGGCTGTCCGCATTACGCGGGTGTTAGTCTTGCTATACGAGCGTTTCCAGATGCGCGCGCAGACGCTCAGCATCGATATCGAGCGTCGTCTCGGCATTGACCTGGGCCAAACGATAGCCGACAAAGTAGGGCGAAACCACCCAACGCGGCAGCGCCTTGGCAATGGTCTGACCGCCCAGGTGATAGAAGAACAAGTTGTACGAATCTGCACGGCCACCGTGGTGCTCGTTTAGGATATAACGCAGAGCTACCTGGATCGCATCGGCGAAGAGATCCACCTCGGCTTGGTCCCGCGTGTCATCGCTGGCGGCGATTCCCCGCGGAGCTGAAACGTTGACCTCAAAGAATCCCATAATCGGTTCGGTTGAGATGTTGACCGCAATTCTCCCCTGTTGCCAGACATTGATGCCTTCGAAATTGGCGGAAGTCAGCGAAGCATAGCCATCTTCCTGCTCCAAACCCACAATCTGCATGTGCGGATGAACGAGACTACCGCCCGAGAGCGGACCCTTGTTCTTGTACATGAGCACGCTTCGATACTGCCGTGAATCGATCATCTGCTGCCAGCAACCCAGGGCAAACCGCATCACATGATGCAGCTCGTCCGGCGCATAGGTCACCAGGTCTGCGTCGTGGTCGGCCGACTCGATCAGCACGGTTTGACGGGTGGCGCGCAGGGTCTTGAACTTATTCTCGAGCCAGATACAGTCACCGTCGCGCCGGATGATATTGGCGAGTTCCTCGGTATCGCAAAAGGGGCACGCGGTGCCAGGGCGCCGGTTGTCGTCGGGCTTCCCGCTCGCCTGCTGAACGTCAAATACCAGGGGCACGGGTTATACCTCCAGCGGCACGATCTTGGTGCCATGGAGCTCGGAGACGCCCAGTGCCGCAGCCACGGTATCGCGGTTGGCCGTGGAAATGCCGCCGCCGGGAAGGATGGTCAGGCGATCGTCCGCGTAGTCGATAAGGTGCGACAGATGCTCCAGGTTGTCCTCAATCGGCGTGCCGGCGGCACCGCCATGCGTCAGGATGCGCGTTATGCCGCAGTCGGCGAGCGTGTCAATCGCGTCGAGCTGAGCCTCGGGCGAGAGCTGGTCAAACGCCATGTGAAAGGTGATGTCGATGGGCTCGCGCTTGCACTCCTCGGTCGCGCAGCCCGCAGCCATCACAAGGGCGCCCAACGCAAGTTCATCGAGCGCCCATCCGCCGGCACAAGGCTTGCAGCAACCAAAGACCAAGCCATCGACGCCGGCACTTACGGCAAGGCCCAAGTCCATCTCCATCATGCGCAGCTCGTCCTGGTTGTAGTGAAAGTCGCCGCCACGCGGACGGATCATGCACATCACCCGTGCATCGTGCTCGCGAGCATAGCTGGTCGTAGCGCTGATAACGCCGGCCGAGGGCGTGGTGCCTCCAACCGCAAGGTTGTCGCACAGCTCAATGCGTCCCGCACCGGCCGCAATGGCCGCCGGCACCCGCTCAAAGTTCTCGGCACAAAACTCGTACAGCATAGATAGACCCCCAGATGACACTTCTATTTCCACACGGCATTGTCGCACTTTAAAAACCAAGCCAACGGATCATTTCAAAAGGGGCGCTGACCGAGTTGGTCAGCGCCCCTATTACTGGATGGATTAACCACCAAGATAAGCTTTGCGGACGTTGTCGTCGTGCAGCAGCTCTTGGCCGGTGCCGGTCATGGTGATCTTGCCGGTCTCGAGCACGTAGCCGCGTGTGGCGATGGAAAGCGCCATCTGCGCGTTCTGCTCGACCAGGAGCACCGTGGTGCCGGCCTTGTGCAAATCCTCGACAATCTGGAAGATCTGCTCGATCAGGATCGGCGCCAGACCCATGGAGGGTTCGTCGAGCATGAGCAGCTTGGGGTTACTCATAAGGGCACGACCCATAACGAGCATCTGCTGCTCGCCGCCCGAAAGGGTGCCGGCCACCTGGCGACGGCGTTCCTTCAGGCGCGGGAACTGCTCGTAAACACGTTCGAGGCCCGGGGCAACCGTAGACTTGGGCTGTGTATAGGCACCCATCTCCAGGTTCTCCTCGACCGTCATCTGCAAAAAGGCACGACGCCCCTCGGGTACCTGAGACAGGCCCTTGCCAACCAGCTTGTCGGCGGGCGTATGGATAATGTCCTCGCCCATAAACTTGATGGAGCCGGTCTTGGAGCGCAGCAGGCCCGAGACAGTCTTGAGCGTCGTGGACTTGCCGGCGCCGTTCGCGCCAATCAGGGCCACGATCTCGCCCTCGTTAACGTTAAAGGAGATGTCCTTAATGGCGTGGATGGCGCCGTACCAGACGTTGATGTTGTAGACGGAAAGCATCGGCTCTGCCATTTAGTTCTCCCCCTTATCCTGCTTGCCCAGATAAGCCTCAATAACGGCTTCGTTGTTCTGGATTTCCTCGGCCGTGCCCTTGGCGATGACCTTGCCAAAGTTAAGCACGCAGATACCCTCGCAAATATTCATGACGAGCGACATGTCGTGCTCGATGAGCATGATGGCAATGCCAAAGGTGTCGCGAATCTTGACGATGTTCGCCATGAGCTCCGCAGTCTCGGACGGGTTCATGCCGGCGGCAGGCTCGTCGAGCAGTAGTAGCTTGGGATTGGTGGCAAGCGCGCGGACGATCTCCAAACGACGCTGAGCGCCGTAAGGCAGCGAGCCGGCCTGCTCGTTCGCCAGATGTTCCATATCAAAGATAGACAGAAGCTCCATGGCGCGCTCATGGGCGGCCTTCTCGTGCTTCCAATACGTCGGCAGGCGCAGCACGCCCTCAAAGCCGGAGTAGCGCTCCTGGTTGTGCAGGCCGACCTTTACGTTGTCCTCCACCGTCATGGTGTTGAACAGGCGGATGTTTTGGAAGGTACGAGCGATACCCATGCGGTTGACCTGGTAGACGGACTTGCCCGAGGTGTCCTCACCGTCGAGCAGGATGGTGCCGTGCGTGGGCTGGTACACCTTGGTGAGCAGGTTGAAGACCGTGGTCTTGCCGGCTCCGTTGGGGCCGATGAGACCGGCGATCTCGGTCTTACCGATGGTCAGGCTAAAGTCGTCGACCGCCTTAAGGCCGCCGAACTCAATGCCCAGGTGGATGCACTCGAGCGCCGGGCGCTCGCCCAGGTCGCGGTCGGGAACGATGGCGCCAGAAGGATACGGGACCATCTTGCCCTTGTTGAACTCAAACTTACTGGGCATCGGCTGCCACCTCCTTCTTGGAAGCAAAGCGGTCCTTAATGCGCGCGAAGAACGCCTTGAGCTGCGGGTTGTTAGTAAAGACCATGACCAGAATCAACACGATGGCGTAGATGAGCATGCGGTAGTCCGAGAACTGACGGAGCAGCTCGGGGAGCACCGTGAGCAGCGCCGCCGCGATGACGGAACCGCGCATGTTGCCCAGACCGCCCAGGACCACGAACACCAGAATGAGAATCGACGTGTTGAAGTCGAACTTAGTGGCGGAGAGCTGCGAGAAGTTACCGCCGAAGAGGGCTCCGGCAGCACCGGCGAGAGCGGCGGAAACCACGAAGGCGATCATGCGGTACTGGGTGACGGAGATACCCACGGACTCGGCAGCGATCTTGTTATCGCGCACGGCCATGATGGCACGACCGGTGCGGCTGCGGACCAAGTTGAGCACAATCACGAGCGCAACCATAACCAGGATGGCGCCAGCAAGGAACGTCGAGTAGGTCGAAACACCAGATGCGCCCTGGGCACCCTTGATGATAGCGGTGCCGTCTTCGAGCAGGTGTAGGTCGTCGATCGTGGAATTGCCCGTGATGTTAAAGATCACGTGCAGGCCGCGGGAATCGACGCCCACAATGAGGCAGGTAACGATCTCTTTGATAATCTCGCCAAAGGCCAAGGTTACGATGGCCAGGTAGTCACCGCTCAGGCGAAGAACCGGAATACCGATCAGGAAGCCCAGAATGGCAGCGGCGATAGCGCCGACCACAATGCTGATGATCAGACGCACCGGGTCGGACGGAACGGCGCTCTCCAGCGCGACGGCGGTGACGATTCCCGTATAGGCGCCGACGCTCATAAAACCCGCGTGGCCCAGCGACAAGTCACCCGCGATGCCGACGACGAGGTTGAGCGAGATGGCCATGACGATATAGGCCGTGATGGGAACCAGCTGACCGACAATCATGCGCGGAATCATGTGGTTAGACTGCATAAAGAACACGATGGCGAACGCCACAACGCACATGGCGTACGTGACAAAGTCGTGACGCGTCTGCTTGTCTGTAAGAAACTTCATAACGCTCACCTACACCTTCTCGGGTACGTACTTGCCCAAGAGGCCGGCAGGCTTGACGAGCAGGACGATAATCAAAACGCCAAAGACGATGGAGTTGGCAAGGCTCGTGGAAATGTAAGCCTGCGCCATCGCCTCGATGATGCCGATGAGAATGCCGCCGACAAAGGCACCGGGGATGGAGCCGATGCCGCCGAAAACGGCAGCGTCGAAGGCCTTGATGCCAGGCATGGCGCCCGTGGTGGGCTGCAGAACCGGCGAGTAGGAGCACAGGAGCACACCGGCGATGGCGGCAAGGGCGGAGCCGATGGCGAACGTCATCGAGATGGTGCGGTTGACGTTGATGCCCATGAGCTGAGCGGCGGCCTTGTCCTCGGACACGGCGCGCATGGCCTTGCCCATCTTGGTCTTACCTGTAAAGATCATCAGACCGGCCATGATAACCAGGCAGGCGACGATGGTGACAAGCGAGACGGCACTTACGTTGAACTTGGCCAAGAACTCCGGCACCGGGAAGGTGACGAGCGAAGTGAAGTTCTTGGGCGTGGCGCCCCACAGAAGCTGCGCGGCATTCTGCAGGAAGTAGGACACACCGATGGCCGTGATCAGAACGGCCAGCGGGCCTGCTTGGCGCAGCGGCCTATAGGCCAGACCCTCAATGAGAACACCGAGAACCGTGCAGACCACACAAGAGAGAACTACAGATGCCCAGCCCGGGAGGCCGAGATACGACGTGGCGCAGAACGAGACATAGGCACCGACCATGATGACATCGCCGTGAGCGAAGTTGAGCATCTTGGCGATACCGTAGACCATGGTGTAGCCCAACGCGATGATGGCGTAGACGCTGCCCATGGACAGGCCGTTGACCAGGTATTGGATAAAGACCGTCATGTTCCACATCCCCCTTTCGAATAGGTTTCCAGTTGATGTATGAAACAGGGACGTTACGTTGTCCCCAGATACCAAGCAAGCAGGGAAGGCGAAAACCTCCCCTGCTTGGGATCAAAACCGCTCTATGTAAGGCGGCCTATTAGGCCAGTACGTACTTGCCGTCGGTGATGACATACGCCGTAGGATCCTTCTGGACCTGGCCCTTGTCGTTCCAGGAGAGCTTGCCGGTCAGACCGTCAACGGTAATCTTGAGCATAGCCTTGGGCAGCTTCTCGGCGACCTCGGTCGGGTCGGCGTCGACACCAAGACCGGCCTCCTTGAGGGCCTCGGCCACCGCGTGCACGCCGTCGTAGGCATCGGCGGCAAACTGGTCGGGGGTATCGCCGTACTTATCCTTGTAAGCGTTGACGAAGTCGGCATTCTTCTCGTCGTCGGCGGAGAACGGGGTCATGAGCAGCAGACCCTCGGCAAGAGAGGTGTCGAAGCCCTCGACGCCCAGGATGCCGTCCATGCCGTCGCATCCCATCATCTTGACGTCGTAGCCCATGTCCTTGGCGTTCTTGAGCAGGACGGACGCCGGCGTGTAGTAGATCGGCGCAAAGATCATGGTGGCGCCGGCCTGCTTGGCCTTGGTCAGCTGGTTGGTAAAGCTCGTAGCGGAGTCGTCCTTAAAGGTCTCCTCGTCAACAATCTCGAGCTTAGACTCAGCGGCCTGAGCCTTAAAGGAATCTGCAATGCCCGAAGAATAAGCGTCGCCGGAGTTATAGAACAGCACGAACTTCTCGTCCGCATACTTCTCTGCCAGGAACTTGGCAGCGTTGACGCCCTGGTTGGGGTCGGTAAAGCAAACCTGGAAGACGCAATCCTTTCCGTCGGTGACGTCCTCGGAGGACGCGGACGGGGTGATCATGAATGTCTTGGGGTCGTTACTGCACTCTGCGGCAACGGCAACCGACGCACCCGTGGTGGTCGGGCCGACGAGGGCCTGCATGCCCCAGTCGAGCAGGTTATTAAAGGCGTTGACGGCCTTCTCGCCGTCGGCCTGGTCGTCCTCGGCCTTGCTGGCAAGCGGCAGCTCCTTGGTGGAGAAGTCCTTGCAGCCAAGCTCGACGCCCTGGGTAACGGACTTGCCGTAAGACGCGGCGGCACCGGTCAGCGGGCCAATGGTGCCGATCTTAAACGAAGCGTCGCTCGAAGCGGAACCGCTGTCGCCGCCGTTGGAGGAGCAGCCAGCTAGAATGGACATCGCCCCCAGACCTGCTGCGCTCGCGATAACGCTCCTGCGATTCATAACAGGGTTCAATGACTTACCGGTGAGGCTCGACATGCGGCTCTCCTCTCAAATCTCGTCGGGTTTCGGTTACCCGACAGGCCATCCTCCGCCGTCTTCGGCGTTCGCAAAATAGTAGACGCTTTAGTTGAGAAAAGTGGCGATTATTTCAACTTTTCTTTTGCCTTGTCCATTTATCCATAATTATGCGTATTTCTGTCGGTTTATACAGTTTAGCGACTTTATTGTGTGAAAGTAATGTTTCCGTTCTGTTACAACCTTTCCTGCCCTGAATAACATGGCCCCACCGGTCTCGTTATATGCACTTAGGCGGCGATGTACTTGCCGTCCTGAATCACATAGGCCGTAGCGGGCTTCTCGACTTGGCCCTCGTCGTTCCACGTGAGCTCGCCTGTCAGGCCCTCAATCTTGATCTTGCGCATAGCCTTGGCAAGGTCGCCGGCAATGTCGGCGCCGTCGACCGTAATGTCGATGTCCGCCTCATCGATTGCCTCGACAATCGCGTGGATGCAGTCATAAGCATCGGCGGCAAACTGGTTGGGCGTCTCGTTGTAGGCGTCCTTATATGCCTTGACGAAGTCGGCGTTCTTCTCATCGTCGGCAGAGAACGGGGTCATGAGCAGCACGCCCTCGGCAAGAGAGGTGTCGAAGCCCTCAACGGAGAGCAGGCCGTCCATGCCGTCGGTGCCCATGAGGGTCATTTCGTAGCCCATGTCCTTGGCGTTCTTGAGCAGGACGGACGCCGGCGTGTAATAGATCGGGGCAAAGATAAGCGTGGCGCCGGCCTCCTTGGCCTTGGTGAGCTGGTTGGTAAAGCTCGTGGAAGAGTCGTCCTTAAAGGTCTCGGTATCGACGATATCGAGCTTGGACGCCTTGGCCTGCTCGGCAAAAGCGTCGGCAACGCCCGAGCTATACGTATCGCCGGAGTTGTAGAACAGGGCGATCTTGGCGTCTGCATACTTCTCGGCCAGGAACTTCGCGGCGCTGGCGCCCATGGTGGGATCGGTGAAGCAAACCTGAAAGACCGTGGTCTTATCCTTGGTGACGTCGAGCGACGAGGCCGAAGGCGTGACCATGAGCATATCGTCGGCGATCTCGCCCGAGACGGCGACGGCGGCACCAGTCGTGACGGGGCCGACGAGCGCCTGCATGCCCCAGTCGCACAAGGTATTGAAGGCGTTGATGGCCTTCTCGCCGTCGGCGACGTCATCCTCGGACTTAAGCGAGAGCTTGAGATCCTTGGTCGAGAAATCCTTGGCGGCGAGCTTGGCACCTTTCTCGGCCGAAACGCCATAGGTTGCCGCGGCGCCGGTCAGAGGGCCGATGACACCGATCTTGAAGGTCTTACCGTCATCGGCGGAGCCGCCGTCCGAGCCACCCGACGAGCAACCAGCGAGTGCGGCAGCGCTGCCGAGCGCCGCGGCGCCGGCGAGAAAGTTCCTACGGCTGAGCGTGCTGTTGATGTTGAACATGGTGTCCCCCTTTTTCGCTGGCCGCGGTGCGGCCGTCTTGCGGTACGGGGCAAACCTTATGGCGTAAACGTTGACAGTTTGTTACGGAGTTCCGTTTGTAGCGAGCATGTTTCCAATGTTTCCGCAGCGTTTCGGGGGTGCCGTTTTGTGCGACTCCTGTTGCCTGGCGAGCACGCGCTCTCGGTTCACGCTAGAATGCACTCAACATTACTTGATCAATCAATCTATAAGATGCACGAAGGAGCTATCTATGAGCGAACCCCTGCGCACCGTGAACGTCGGTCTGATCGGTCTGGGAACCGTCGGCGGCGGCGTGGCCCGTCTGATCAAGAGCCACCACGATGAGTACCTGGCCGCCTACGGCATCGACCTTAAGCTGACCCGCGCCTGCGCGCTTGCCTGGGAGCAGGCCGAGGCAGCCGGTATTGAGCGCGAGGCCTTTACGAGTGACTGGCATGACGTCGTTACCGACCCCGCCGTCGATATCGTCGTCGAGCTGATCGGCGGCGAACATCCCGCGACCGAGATCTTCACCACCGCCTTTGAGCACGGCAAGCACGTCGTCTCTGCCAACAAGGCCCTGCTGGGCCGTCACGTCGAGACGCTTGCCGAGAAGGCGCGCACGTGCGGTGTGCAGATTAAGTGCGAGGCCAGCTGCGGCGGCGGCATCCCCATCGTGAGCACGCTCGAGCACGACCTGGTGGGCAACAAGATCCTGACCATCGCCGGCATTCTCAACGGCACCACCAACTACATCCTGTCGCGCATGGACGCCGAGGGCGCCGATTACGCCGACGTGCTTGCCGACGCGCAGGCCAAGGGCTATGCCGAGGCCGACCCGTCCGCCGACGTCGACGGCTTCGACGCCGCCAGCAAGACGGCGATTCTCGCCTCCATCGGCTTTGGCACCCGCGTTACCACCGACGATGTGTACCAGCAGGGTATCCGTACCATCGGCGCCGAGGACATCGCCCAGGCCCGCGAGCTCGGCTACACCATTAAGCTGCTCGGCATCGCCCGCAACACCGACGCCGGCGTCGACGTCCGCGTGCATCCCACGCTGATCCCCGCCGACCACATGCTCGCCAAGGTCAACGGCGCCATGAACGCCGTCTACGTGGTGGGTGACGCCGTGGGCGAGACCATGTTCTACGGCGCGGGCGCAGGCTCCTTCCCCACCGCGAGTGCTGTCGTGGGCGACATCCTGTCGCTCTCCGAGCAGATCAGCCGCGGCGTGGCTCCGCTGCCCGAGATTGAGCCCTATGGCCACAACCTCGCCTTTAAGCCCATGGACGAGCTCCAGACCAAGTACTATGTGCGCCTGAAGGTCGCCGACCGCGTGGGTGCCCTGTCCGAGACGGTCGATATCTTTGCCAAGCACAACATCTCGATCTCGCTCATCAACCAGGTCGAGGACGGCAAGTCGGGCGTCAGCGATGCCTGCTCGGTCATCTTCCTGACGCACCGCGCGCTCGAGAAGGACGTCCAGGCTGCCGCGGCCGAGCTTGCCAGCGTCGACTGCGTGGCCGAGGTCGCCAACGTCCTGCGCATCGAGAACGTCGAGGCCTGGACCGAAGGCGTCATGGCCAACTAACCCAACGCTCGCCCAGCAATACGCGCTTTGAGGGCTCCCGTCCGATGTGGGACGGGAGCCCTTTTGCCTCCTGCCCTAAGCACAACGGCAGAGCACATTTGCGCGAGCCGCTCATCGGTAACGCGCGCTACCGTTCACCGATATGCAAACGCGGTCGATTCCGGCTACCGCTACGCTGTGCTGAGAGTGTCCGCCCGCGATGAGAGGAAGCACTATGTTGCTCGAGGGCAAGAAAGCAATCGTCACCGGAGGCACGCGCGGTATCGGCTATGCCATCGCCTGCCGTTTTATCGAAGAGGGCGCCGCCGTCACCGTCTTTGGCTCGCGCCAGGAGACTGCCGACGCGGCCGTTGAGAAGCTGGCGGCCGCCTATCCCGACGCCAAGGTCTGGGGCCGCTCCTGCGACCTCACCTCACTCGAGGCCGTGACCGAGGCTTTTACCCAGGCTGCAACCGACATGGGCGGCTTGGACACGGTCGTCAACAACGCCGGCATCTCCCAGCGCTCGCCGCTTTTGGACTACACGGCCGAGGAGTTCGCCAAAGTCATGGACCTCAACGTCGTCGCCGTCTTTAACGGTCACCAGGCGGCCGCCAAGATTATGACCGAGGCCGGCCACGGCGGCACCATCACCACCACGAGCTCGATGGTCGCCAAGTACGGTCAGCCCTCCGGCGTCGGTTACCCCACGTCCAAGTTTGCCGTCAACGGCATGGTCCAGTCGCTCTCGCGCGAGCTCGCCCCCATGGGCATTCGCGTCAATGCCGTCGCACCCGGCGTAACCAAGACCGATATGGTCGCCAACCTGCCCGAAGAGGTCATCAAGCCCATCATCGCCACCATTCCGCTGGGTCGCATGGGCGAGCCCGAGGATGTCGCCAACGCCTTTGTTTTCCTGGCGAGCGACATGTCCTCCTACGTCACGGGCGCCGTGCTCCCCGTCGACGGAGCCGCCCGCTCCTAAAGGTCGCAAGCCACGACTTCGAACCTCAACGAGGCCCAACGCAAAAGGCGCGCTGCCTGCATCAACCGCAGGTAGCGCGCCTTCTTCTGTTTGTAAGGGAAACAGCGTCCCGGTATTTCAGCTCCGAACGGGACGCAGCTTCCCTCAGGGCCATGTTTCGGAAAATGCGCCCCGTTTTGAACGCCAATTCTGGGACGCGCTTTCCGCAAGGCCTTTGATTCGGAAAGCGCATCCCATTTTGAACCTTCAGACTGGGACGCGCTTTCCGGCAGGAGTCCAAAGCGGAAACCGCATCCCACTCTGGGCTTGGGACTGCGGACGATTTCCTGGACCGCTAAATCGCGGCCATCCCCAGCGACGACCGGTAGTCGTCCGGTGTCGCGCCACCGAGCGCGTCGCTTGCCCGCTCGGAGTTGAA
>NZ_JBQKHC010000025.1:0-23560 GCF_052118485.1 Collinsella sp. LCP21S3_C7
CGAAGAGCCCGATCGCCGCCTTCCTGGCCTCGATGTCGTGCTTCACCCTCAAGTCGACACGCATAAAAAGCCTCCCATTTCTCATGTCCAAGAAATGGGAGGCAGTTCACGATTGCCTGCTCGCCCACCGTCCCGATAAAACCCTCACGCGGGGATTGCCTGCTCGCCCACCGAACCGATAAAACCCTCACGCGGCGATTGCCTACTCGCCCACCGAACCGATAAAACCCTCACGCGGCGACTGCCTACTCGCCCACCGTCCCGATAAAACCCTCACGCGGCGATTGCCTACTCGCCCACCGTCCCGATAAAACCCTCACGCGGCGGCACCTTACTTGTAGAGGTAGGCGATTGCCGTTCCTTGGTGGACTTGGATCTTGGTCGTTTTCCTTACGACGTTAGAGATGCCGGTGTCGGCTAGCAGACCCAGGGGGCTGTGGTCTAGTTCCCACTCTAGGCCGTGTTCGCTTATTTCTGTGTTGGGGGCTATGGCGATGATGGAGAACGTCTTGCCCTCGGCACCCTCAATGATCCAGGTCTCGCCTGCGTGAAGGATGCGGGCGACCACCTTGTCCTCGGCAATCCAAGTGGGGGCGTCCGCATAGCCTGCCAGGAGCCCTAACACAGACAGGGCCATGTCCGGGCGACCGCCGGTGGCGCAGGTCGCAACCACCTCGGCACCCGGCCAGCGGCGTCGGACGGAATCGAGTGCAAGTGCCAAATCGGTATAGTCCTTGTAGGGGTCGTGGCGCTCAACCTCAAAGGCCTCGGCGGCATCGACCAACGCGCGACCGGTGTCGCTCACCGTGTCGGCATCTCCTACATACACGTCGCAGCCCAGGCCAGCGCCTAGCAGCGCGTCGAGCCCGCGGTCCACGGCGACAACGTGGTCGCACTCCCCCGCAAGTCGACGCAACAGATCCGCGCTCGCCACCACCGGTGAGCCGCAAACAACTAATACTTTGCAAGCCACGGCCCTCGCCTAGCCCTTAAACGCAAGCACACGGGCCAGATCCAGGTCCTCATAGCTATCGATAAAGATATCGCAGTTATCGCGAACCTCGTCGCGCTCCATACGGCCGTGAGGGTCATAAATGCCCACCCGCTTAAAGCCTGCAGCGCCAGAGCTCTTAAGGCCAAAGACGGCGTCTTCAAACACCCACGCGCGCTCAAACTGGTGACCGTGGCGCTCTTCCAGGCGACGCAACGCCAGCTCGTACACGTCGGGGAATTGCTTGGAACGCCCCGCCTCGCCCGTCGTGGTAATAAACTCCATGTAGGCGTCGAGCCCCGCACCCACGAGTGCGGACTGCACCAGCTCGGCCGGCGTGGACGTGGCCACGCACATAGCAATGCCGGCCGACTTCGCCTGCTCCAAAAATGCCAGGAGCCCCTCGCGCGGCGGCACCTTGGAGTAGCCATCGATCAGGATGTCGCTCAGCTCGCGATACAGCTCCTCGCCATTTTCGCCAATGCCCCACGTGTCGTGGTAGGCCTGGCACTCGTCCTCGAGCGACAAATGCTCAAACTGGGCAAAATCGTCGACCGTTACATCAATGCCGTGACGCCGCAATAGTTCGGGCTGCGCATAGCCCCAAACGGGGGTGCTATTTACCAGTGTGCCGTCGCAATCAAAAATTAAAGCAACATTAGAGGCGGCTGTGTGGTTCATTCGCAAACCTTTCAATGTCAAATGGTAAACAACCTGCTAAAAACGTTTTACCAAACGTAAATCTAAAAATCTTGAAACCCTAATTGGTAAAACTGTCAAGAGTTTTACCATCGCAATTCTGTCAGTGGCATAAACATGGCGCTCACCGATTAAACGCCACCGTAAATCCACTTTCGTCCATAAAAGTAACGGACAGGTGTTATTGTGGTTTTTGCCGAAAGTTCCACCGTGCACGCGAGGTGGGACGACTCATAGAGCTATCGCCGTCCCTTCGATTCGTGCAGCCTTGGACCTTTCGCATCTAGTCACCAAGGCAACACGCTGCCGCGTCATGATGGGATCAAACGTGAGCGATACAAAGCTAAAGCCAGCAACCAAAAAGCCCGCTACCCGTAAAGCCGCCCCGCACGCACCGGAGCTCACCAAGGACGATGTCTATCTGTTTGGCATTGGAATGTGGGAGCGCAGCTGGGAAAAGATGGGCGCGCATCCCGACACGCAGCAGCGCACGCGCGGCTGGCGTTTTTGCGTTTGGGCGCCCGACGTTAAGAGCGTCCACGTTATCGGTGAATTTAACAATTGGGACGAACAAGCCAACCCGCTGGTGCCCGTACACACGAGCGCTATCTGGGAAGGCTTTATTCCTGGCGCCGAGCAGGGCCAGCTCTATAAATACCTCATCGAGACCAACGAGGGCGAAAAGCTCTACAAGGCCGATCCGTACGCCTTTAAGGCCGAGTGCCCTCCGGGAACGGCGAGCGTGCTGTGGACCCTCGATGGCTACCAGTGGAACGACGCCGCGTGGCTCAAGCGCCGCGCCGGCCACAACCACATGTCGCAGCCGCTCAACATCTACGAGGTGCATATTGGCTCGTGGAAGCGCCACGGAGACGAGCCACAGGGCGAGCCGGACGAGTACGGCAACTACCCCGGTCCCATGGACCCCTTCCCTGCGCAGCGCGGCGAGTTTTACACTTACGACGACCTGTCGGTGGAGCTCGTGGACTACGTGCGCGATATGGGCTACACGCATATCGAGGTCATGCCGCTTATGGAGCACCCCTTCGATGGCTCCTGGGGCTACCAGACGACCGGCTACTTTGCCGCCACGTCGCGCTACGGCAACCCGCAGCAGCTCATGCACTTTATCGATGCGTGCCACGAGGCGGGCATCGGCGTGATTATGGACTGGGTGCCCGGCGGTTTTTGCGCCGACTCCCACGGCCTTGCCACCTTTAACGGCCACATGCTGTTTGAGCACGAGATTCACCCCAACTGGGGCACGCACAAGTTTGACTTCGCCCGCGGCGAGGTCCGCTCCTTCTTGGTCTCCAACGTGCTGTACTGGATCGAGAACTTCCATGTGGACGGCATTCGCATGGACGGCGTGTCCAGCATGCTGTACCTCAACTTTGGCATTGACGATCCTGGCCAAAAGAAGTTCAACAAGTACGGTACCGAGGAGGACCTGGACGCCAGCGCGTTTATCCGTCAGGTCAACTGCGCTGTTGAGGCGCACTACCCCGACGTGATGATGATGGCCGAGGAGTCCACCGCGTGGCCGCTGGTGACCTATCCGCCGCAGGACGGCGGCCTGGGCTTCCACTACAAATGGGACATGGGCTGGATGAACGACACCCTGCACTACATGCAGACCGATTTTCCGTGGCGCCCCGGCAACCATGGCTTGCTCACGTTCTCCATCATGTACGCCTTTACCGAGAACTTTATCTGCCCGCTGAGCCACGACGAGGTCGTGCACGGCAAGTGCTCGCTCATCGGCCGCATGCCGGGTGACTGGTGGCGCCAGTTTGCCGGCCTGCGCACGCTCGCCTTCTACCAGATGACGCACCCCGGTGCCAAGCTCAACTTTATGGGCAACGAGATCGGCCAGTTTATCGAGTGGCGCTACTACGAATCTATTCAGTGGTTCTTGACCGAGCAGTATGAGACCCATGCACACCATCAGGCGTTCATTAAGGCGCTCAACCACCTGTATACCGCCGAGCCCGCCCTGTACGAGCGCGGTTACAATGACGACGGCTTTACCTGGATCGACGCGGACAACTCCAAGCAGTCCATCGTGAGCTTTGTGCGTCAGGGCGAGGAGGTCGATGACGACCTCGTGATCCTGATCAACTTTGACCCGGCGGCCTACGAGAGCTTCCGTGTGGGCGTGCCGCGTGAGGGCGACTGGGAGGTCATCTTTGACTCCGACCGTCCCGAGTTTGGCGGCAGCGGCTATGCTGGCGAGGAGCCCTACACCTGCTCGAGCGAGCCCTATCCCTGGAACGGGCAGATGGACTCCATCGAGATTAAGGTGCCCAGCCTGGCAGGCGTGGTGCTTAAGCGTCGCGGCCCCAGCAGCTATAAGCCGCCCGTGGTCGAGGAGCCCAAGAAGGCGACCCGCAAGCGTGCGTCCTCGGTAAAGCCCAAGCCAGCGGCCGCCAAGAAGGCTCCGGCCAAGGCGAAGGCTACGACGACCAAGGCCAAGGCTAAGGCCGCCGCAAAGCCCGCTGCCAAGGCTACCGCGACCAAGAAGCCGGCTGCCAAAAAGGCCGCTACCAAAGCCAAGTCTGCTTCTGTTAAGTCGTCACCTAAGGATGCGTAACAAAGCCGTTACAGCTGTAATTACCCGTCCCAGCGGGGCGTAGGATACAAGTCACAACCGTTCCGGGAGAAACATCCCCGGGGGAAAGGAACGTATGAATAAGATCTTCGACAACAAGCAGGAGTTTACCGAGCTTTATCGCGATGCCGTCATGAGCATTAGCGGCAAGAGCGTCGAGGCAGCCAGCGACCTGGATCGCTTTAACGCCCTGGCCAAGCTCGTGGCCGAGAAGGCCCGCACCGTTGCCACCAAGAGCGACGCCCGCGCCACCGCCGAGGGCAAGAAGCGCGTGTACTACTTCTCGATCGAGTTTTTGATCGGCCGCCTGCTCGACAACTACCTGCTCAACTTTGGCGTGCGCGACATGGTCGCCGAGGCGCTCGACGATATGGGCCTTGACCTGTCCGTCATCGAGAGCCAGGAGCCCGATCCGGCGCTGGGCAACGGTGGCCTGGGTCGTCTGGCCGCATGCTTCCTGGATTCCATGGCAGCCGAGGGCATTGCCGGCTACGGCAACGGCATGCGCTACCGCTACGGCCTGTTTAAACAGGAGATCGTCAACGGCAGCCAGGTCGAAACCACCGACGAGTGGCTCACCAACGGCTATCCCTGGGAGGTCCGTCGTCAGGACAAGGCCGTGACCATTAAGTTTGGTGGCCGCGTCGAGGGCTTTGAGGAGAACGGCCGCACGTTCTATCGAACCGTGGACACGCAGGACATCCTGGCCGTCCCTTACGACATCCCCGTGGTGGGCTATGCCGGCGAGACCGTCAACAAGCTGCGCGTCTGGGCCGCTGAGCCGGTCGAGGAGCACTTCGATTTGGAGGCCTTCAACCGCGGCGACTACGCCCTGGCCGACGCCGAGCGCGCCGAGGCCGAGGCCATCAGCGCCATCCTCTACCCCAACGACGCCGGCGAGCACGGCCGTCTGCTTCGTCTGAAGCAGGAATACCTGTTTGTCTCGGCCGGCATCTACAGCCTGCTCGACACCTTTGAGAAGGAACACGGCGCGAACTGGGAGCTGCTGCCGCAGTTTGTGGCCATCCACACCAACGATACGCACCCCGCCATGTGCGGCCCCGAGCTTATGCGCATCCTCATCGACGAGAAGAAGCTCGAGTGGGATGACGCCTGGAACATCGTGACGCAGGTCGTGAGCTACACCAACCACACCATCCTGCCCGAGGCCCTGGAGAAATGGCCCATCGGCACGTTCTCCAAGCTCCTCCCCCGTGTGTACCAGATCATCGACGAAATCAGCCGTCGTTGGCATGAGTCGTTCGATACGACGCAGGAGGGCTGGCAGGAGCGTCTGCGCCAGACCGCCATCCTATGGGACGGCGAGGTTCGCATGGCCAACCTGTCCGTGATCTGCAGCCACAGCGTCAACGGCGTGGCCAAGATTCACTCCGATATCATTAAGAACAATGTGCTCAAGGACTTCTATGCCTTAACGCCCGAGAAGTTCAACAACAAGACCAACGGCATCTCGCACCGTCGCTTCTTTGCCGAGGCCAACCCCACCTACGCCAAGCTCGTGACCGAAGCCATTGGCGACGGCTGGCTGAAGGACGCCTTTGAGCTTGAGAAACTTAAAGGTTTTCAGAACGACACCGAGTTCCTTAAGGCCGTGGGTGCCTCCAAGCGCGCCAACAAGGAGCGCCTTGCTGCCTACGTTAAGGCAGAGACCGGTCTGGTTATTGACCCCAACACCGTCTTCGATGTTCAGGTAAAGCGTTTCCATGCCTACAAGCGCCAGCTCATGAACATCATGAAGGTGATGGACATCTACAACCGTCGCATCGCCAATCCCAACTTCCACGTGACACCGACGACCTTTATCTTTAGCGGCAAGGCTGCCTCGAGCTACACCTTTGCCAAGGAGACCATCCGCCTCATTAACTCCGTTGCCGAGGTTATCAACAACGACCCGCGCGTCAACGAGGTCATGAAGGTCTGCTTTATCCCCAACTTCCGCGTGAGCAACGCACAGCTCATCTACCCTGCCGCCGAGATTTCGGAGCAGATTTCCACAGCTGGCAAGGAGGCCTCGGGCACGTCCAACATGAAGCTCATGATGAACGGCGCCATTACGCTGGGCACCCTCGACGGCGCCAACATCGAAATCGCCGATTTAGCCGGCCGCGAGAACGAGGCGATCTTTGGCCTGACCGCTCCCGAGGTCGAGCAGCTCTGGGCATCGAACAGCTACTTTGCGTGGGATACGCTCAACAATGATCGCGAACGTCTGGGCCGCGTGATGGATGAGCTCAAGGACAACACGTTTGCCGGCCTTTCGGGCAATTTTGAGAGCATCTACAACGAGCTTATGAACAACAACGACCCCGACCTGGTTATGGCAGACTTCCGCAGCTACGTGGATGCATGGGAGAAGCTCACGGGCAGCTATGGCGACCAGGAGACCTGGAACCGCAAGGCCCTGCTCAACACCGCCTCGAGCGGCTGGTTCTCGAGCGACCGCACCATTCGCGAGTACCGCGACGAGATCTGGCACGCTTAAAGGCCGCGAGTTCCCTTTGCCGCACGGCATTACTCGACGGGCGCGACCGAGCGCCGCGCCCGTCGCTAATGGGTTTAGGAACATCGATGACAGAAGGAGAAATCGATGAGTAAGAAAGAATGCATCGCGATGCTCCTCGCAGGAGGACAGGGCAGTCGATTGGGGGCACTCACCCAAAAGATCGCTAAACCGGCGGTTAGCTTTGGTGGCAAGTTCCGCATTATCGACTTTTCGCTGTCCAACTGCTCCAATTCGGGCATCGACACGGTGGGCGTTCTGACGCAGTATCGTCCCTATCTGCTGCATGCCTACGTGGGCTCTGGCGAGGCGTGGGATCTGGACAGCCGCGACGGTGGCGTGTCGATCCTGCCGCCGTACGAGACGCAAACCGGTGGCGCATGGTATGCGGGCACGGCCGACGCCATCACGCAGAACCTCGACTACATCAAGTCCAACGACCCCAAGTACGTCCTGATTCTTTCGGGCGATCATCTGTATCGCATGGACTACCGCAAGATGCTCAAGACGCACATTGAGAACAACGCCGACCTCACGGTGAGCGTTATGCCCGTGCCGTGGGAGGAGGCCAGCCGCTTTGGCATCCTGACCACCGATCCCGAGGACGGCCGCATCACCAAGTTCACGGAGAAGCCCGAGAAGCCCGATTCGAACCTCGCGTCCATGGGCATCTACATCTTCTCGGCCGACGTGCTGATCAAGGCGCTCGAGGAGGACGCTCTGGACCAGCGCTCGAGCCACGACTTTGGCAAGGACATCATCCCCAAGCTGCTCGGCGAGAACAAGCGCCTGTACAGCTACGAGTTCCACGGCTTTTGGAAGGATGTTGGCACCATCGCCAGCTTCCACGAGACCTCGATGGACCTGCTGGGCAACAACCCCGAGTTCGATCTGTTTGACAAGAGCTTCCCCATCATGTCCAACATCACGACGCGTCCGCCGCACTACATTGGCCCGGACGGTCGCCTGGACGACTGCCTGGTCTCCAATGGCTGCAAGATCTACGGCACCGCTCGCCACTCGATCCTTTCGACCGATGTCATTATCGAGGAGCGCGCCGTGGTCGAGGACTCCGTGCTGCTGCCGGGTGCGCACGTTAAGAGCGGTGCGCACATTTGCCGCGCTATTTTGGGCGAGAACTCCACGGTCGAAGAGGGCGTGAAGCTCGGCTCTGTCGATACCACCAAGGATACGGCCGTCGTTGGAAATGACGTCGTTGTCGGGAAGGGGGAATGATCCGATGATCAATCGCAAGGCCATCGGCTATATCACCGCTAACTACTCTTCGACCTACGGCAGCGTGCTGCTCAAGGATCGCCCCATCGCGTCCGTTCCGTTTTTGGGCCGCTACCGCCTGATCGACTTTCCGCTGTCCAACATGATGAATGCCGGCATTAAGACCGTCGGCGTTGTCATGCCGGGCAACTACCGCTCGCTGATCGACCACGTGGGCTCGGGCAAGGACTGGGGCCTGGACCGCAAGAAGGGCGGCCTGTTCATGGTGCCCGGCAACGCGTATGGCACCACCAAGGGCGGCATGCGCTTCTTGCTCCGCGACATCATCTCCAACAAGACGCTGTTCCAGCGCTCGGACAAGCCCTATGTTGTGATGATGGGTACCAACGTCATCTTTAACATGGACCTCAACACCATCATCGAGGCGCACGAGAAATCCGGTGCCCAGATGACCGTGGTGTACTGCAAGGCCACGCACAACGTCGAAGACGAGACCAAGCTCGATATCAACCAGAACGGCCGCCTGACGGGCGTGAGCGCCGGCGTCGCGTACGGCGACAACGCCTCTATGGACTGCTGCATCGTCAACCGCGAGACGCTGCTCGAGATCATCGACCACTACCAGGCCGCCGACTATCTGGACCTGCTCGAGGCGCTCCAGGGCGACTTTGGCAACATCGACGTGTGCAGCTATGAGTACAAGGGCGAGGTCGTGGGCGTGTTTAGCGAGAAGTCGCTGTATCGTCGCAGCATGGACCTGCTCGACCAGACCGTGGCCGATCAGCTCTTTGACCCCGAGCGTCCGATCCTGACCAAGGCCCACGACGTGCCGCCTTCGCGTTACGCGACCGGCAGCCACGCCTGCAACTCGATCATCTCGGCCGGCTGCATCATCAAGGGCACCGTGCGCAACTCGATTCTGTCGCGCGGCGTTGTGATCGAGGAAGGCGCCTCGGTGACCAACTCGATCATCAACCAGAGCTGCATCATCAAGAGCGGCGCCCGTGTTGAGAACGCCATCCTGGACAAGAACAACGTGGTTCCCACCAACACCGAGCTTCGCGGTACTCCCGAGAACATCCTGGTGCTGGGCAAGGCTCCGTTAACTTCCGATACCACCATCGCTCGTTAACGTTGGCACCACATAATCGCACGTAACTTGTAGAATAGTCGCCCGGTTAGCGCCAGGCGACTATTCTCGAATTGCAACATGGGAGACAAAATGGCACAAACCAGCAAAAAGATGCAGATCGTGTTTGCCTCGGCCGAGTGCGCGCCGTTTGTTAAGACCGGTGGCTTGGGTGATGTGGCGGGCTCGCTGCCTGCGGCACTCGTGCGCGCTGGCGCCGAAGTCATTGTGATGGTGCCCAAGTACGCCACCATCAAGGACGAGTACAAGGCGCAGATGGAGCACTTTGCCGACTTTTACGTGAGCCTGAGCTGGCGCAACGAGTACTGCGGGTTGGAGAAGCTCGAGCACGACGGCGTCACCTATATGTTCGTGGACAACGAGCACTACTTTGCGCGCGACTATCCCTACGGCTTCTTTGACGACGGCGAGCGCTTCGCGTTTTTCTCCAAGGCCATCACCGAGAGCCTGCAGCACCTGCCCGAAGGCTTTGAGTGCGACATCCTGCACTGCAACGACTGGCAGACGGCGCTGGCGCCCGTGTTCTTGCGAGAGTTCTACCAAGGCCTGCCGCTGTACGACCGCGTCAAGACCGTGTTCTCGATCCACAATGTGGCGTTCCAGGGCCAGTTTAGCGACACCGTGATGGAAGACATACTGGGTATGGCGCATATTCCGGCAGCCGCCACGCAGTTGCGCTGTGACGCCTGCAGCATTAACTATATGCTGGGCGCGCTGCACTATGCCGATGCCATCACCACGGTGAGCCCCACCTATGCGGGCGAGATCCAGACGCCCGAGTTTGGCGAGGGCCTGGACGGCGTGCTGCGCGAGCGTTCGTACGCTCTGCAGGGTATCCTCAACGGCATTGACGTTGTGGGTTTTGATCCGGCGACCGACAAGCGCATTGCCGCCAACTACACGGTTGATGACCGTGCGGGGAAGGCCGTATGCAAGGCCAAACTGCAGGAGGAGTTGGGGCTCGAGATTCGCGACGACCGCCCGCTTATGGTGATGGTCACGCGCCTGACGCGACAGAAGGGCATGGACCTGGTCATGTACGCGCTCGACCGCATCCTGTCCGGTGGCGTTCAGGTGGCCGTGCTGGGTACCGGCGACCGCGACTACGAGGACGGCCTTCGCTACTTCCAGGGCAAATACCCCGGCACCATGGCGGCGCGTATCGAGTTTGACCCGGCGCTTTCGCAGCGCATGTACGCCGCCGCCGATATGTTCCTGATGCCTTCGAAGTTTGAGCCCTGTGGCCTGTCGCAGATCATCGCCATGCGCTACGGCACCCTGCCCATTGTGCGCGAGACCGGTGGCCTGAAGGACACCGTGCAACCGTACAACGAGTTTACCGGCGAGGGCACGGGCTTCTCATTTAGTCACTTTAACGGCGACGAGATGGGCGACGCGGTGTTCCGTGCGGCTCGCCTGTTCTGGGATAACCGCGAGGCTTGGAATCAGCTGGTCACGCAGGCCATGAGCCAGGACTTTAGCTGGACACGTTCGGCCGATAAGTATCTGGACCTGTACTTCTTTATGCATCCAGAGATTGAGAGGCCGGTGGCAGTGGAAGCTGCTGCGGCTGTGGAGGAGCCGGTGGCAGTGGAGGCTGCTGCGGCTGTGGAGGAGCCGGTTGCCGCTGAGGCCGAGCCTGCGGCACCCGTTAAGGAGCCCGCTGCTGCCGAGGCCGAGCCTGCGGCACCCGTTAAGGAGCCCGCTGCTGCCGAGGAGCCCAAGGCCGAGGAGAAGCCGGCTGACGACGGCGAGGTAAAGCCCACGGCGAAGCCTGCCGCCAAGAAGACGACGACCCGCAAGACGACGGCTAAGAAGGCTACGACCACGAAGGCCGCTACGAGCAAGACCACCGCTGCCAAGGCAACCACCACGCGTAAGCGTACGACCGCCGCTGCCAAGAAGGCCGTCGAAGCCGAGGCCGCTCCCGAGGTAAAGGCCGAGGCCACCGCTGAGGCTACCTCTGCCGAGGCTAAGACCGCGGCAAAGGCTCCGGCCAAGACCGCTGCCAAGAAGACGACCGCGTCCAAGACCGCAACCAAGACCGCAACCGCCAAGAAGGCCACGGCTACGAAGTCGCCGGCGACCAAGGCTGCTACGACGAAGGTCGCCGCGAAGACGGCCCCGAAGGCTGCTGCAAAGCCCGCCGTCAAGGTCGAGGAGGCGCCCTCCGAGCCCAAGGCCGAGGCAGCTGTAGAGGCAAAGCCGGCCGCCAAGACCACCACACGCAAGCGCGCCACGACAACGGCCAAAAAGGCTACGACCAAGACAGCCGCTCCCAAGGCAGAGGCTAAAGCCAAGGACAAACCCGCAGTAAAGGCCGAGCCGGAACCGAAGGCCGCCGAGGTCAAGACCGCTCCAAAGGCTACGGCAAAAACCGAACCCGCCAAGAAGGCCCCGGTCTCCCCCGCCGCTCCAGCCGAGGAAAAGGCTCCGACCAAGAAGACCTCCGTCCGCAAGGCAACGGCCACCCGCAAGCGCCGCTAGTCCACAGACGATCTAAAACCTAATAAAAACCCTAAACAAGGGGCGCTCAAACCGGGCGCCCCTTCTCTGTAGATAGTTGGTAAAACGATTTTCTAGGAAAACCGTTCGCCGATAGTGAGCGACTGTAGTTTATACAACTAAAGTGCAACGGATATACTTATGCACTGTGCGTTAAGCCCATGGCCCGCTGGCCATGATTGTATAGAACTGGACCGTACTATGAGATTGATACACAACAGCCGCCTGACGCAGTTTCGCACTCCTTTTGGCGCTGTGACCACTGGAACTTCCGTTTCTCTTTCGGTGATTTTGGAGGATGCCGACCCCAACCAGGCAACGCTCACCCTGCGCACCTGGGTCGACGGCATCGGAGAGACCTTGATCCCCATGGAGCACAAGGGCGATGGCATCTTTACCGGTGAGCTCAACTGCGACGAGCCCTGTCTTGTATGGTACAGCTTTATATGCAATATCGAAGGCCAGTCCGAGGTCCGTTTGGGTGCGCCGCAGGGTCGCACCGGCGGCGAGGGCGTTGTATACAACTACGCCGAGGTTCCGTCCTTCCAGATTACCGTCTACAAGCACCGCGAAAACCGTCCCACCTGGTACGAGCACGGCATGGTCTACCAGATTTTCCCCGACCGCTACGCCCGCGACGAAAACTGGCGCGAACGCACGCTGGCCGAGGTCGAAAAACCGCGTAAGGGAATCCAGCGTCGCATGGTCGAGGACTGGAACGAGCCGCCCGTGTACGAGCGTGCCGAGGACGGATCCATCAAGACCTGGGATTTTTACGGCGGCTCTCTCAAGGGTATCCAAAATGACCTGCCCCGCATCGCCGAGCTGGGCTTTACGGCCATCTACCTCAACCCGATCTTTGAGGCCGCGAGCAACCACCGCTACGACACGGCCGATTACACCAAGATCGACCCGATTCTGGGAACCGAGCAGGACTTTACGGAGCTGTGCGAGGCGGCCGAGAAGCTCGGCATTTCCATCATCCTGGACGGCGTCTTCAACCATACGGGCGACGACTCGATCTACTTTAACCGCTACGGCAACTATCCCGGCGTCGGCGCGTGGCAGAGCGAGGACTCCCCGTGGCGCGATGCGTTTACCTTCCACGAGGACGGCTCGTATGACTGCTGGTGGGGCGTGAGCAACATGCCCGCCCTCAACGAGAATTCCGAGCTCGTGCGCAAAAAGCTTTTGGGCAAGGACGGCGTCATTCGCAAGTGGCTGCGCGCCGGTGCCCACGGCTGGCGACTCGATGTGGCCGACGAGCTTTCCGATGACTTCCTGGCCGATATCAAGGCCGCTGTGCTCGAAGAGAAGCCCGATGCGCTGCTGCTCGGCGAAGTCTGGGAGGACGCCTCCAACAAGATCAGCTATGGCCATCTGCGCCGTTATCTGCAGGGCTCCGAACTCGATTCCGCCATGGACTACCCCTTCCGCGACATGGTCATCGGCTTTTTGATGGGCTACAGAGATGCCTATCAGGCTGCCGAGGACATCGAGACACTGCGCGAGAACTACCCGCGCGAGGCACTGGCCTGCGCGCTCAATCTGCTTTCGAGCCACGACCGTCCGCGCATTATCTCGGTGCTCGGCGGTGGTCCCGACGAGTCGCAGCTACCCGAGAGCGAGCGTAGCAAATGGCGCTTGGACGAGAACTCCATGGACCTGGCCAAGAGGCGCTTTTGGTTGGCGACGCTCATGCAGATGACCTTCCCCGGCGTGCCCTCAATCTATTATGGCGATGAGTACGGCCTGGAGGGCCTCACCGATCCGGGCAACCGCCGTACCCTGCCGACAAAGGACCAGCTCCACGATTTCGATACGTTGGCCATCGTGAAGAACGCATCCGCCCTGCGCCGCGCGTTGCCTTTTATGGTTGACGGCGAGATCAAGGCCTTCGCGCTTAACGACGACGTCCTAGCCTACACCCGCACGGGCAAAGACGGCGAGGCTGCGACTGTTATCATCAACCGCAGCCTGCGCAATTCGCACCGCGTGACGATTCCGGCGCTCGGTGAATGCGCGAGTGACGTGATCAGCGGCCACGAGTGCGAGATCCACAACGGCACGGTCACACTCGATCTGTACCCACTGGGCTCTTCGATCATCTATCACCATGCCGAGAGGCGCCTGCAAGAGCCGCTCGATCATGGCGCGGGCGTCGTGTGCCACATCACCTCGGTGCCGACTGACGATGGCAAGCCGGGTACGATCGGCGCGCCCACGCGCCGCTTTATCGACCACCTGGCCGCCATGGGCATGCGCTACTGGCAGGTCCTGCCCGTCAACCCGACGGATTTCTTCCGCTCCCCCTATGCCGGACCCTCGGCTTTTGCGGGTAACATCGACCTGCTGCCCGAGAGTCACGAGGAGCTGGCCGCCGACTTCGCTTCTTGGAAGGCCCGCGGCGGCGAAGATGCCGACCCGCTGTACACCGCGTTTAAACATCGCAATGCCGATTGGCTCGAGAAGTACTGCGTCTACATGGCCGTTAAGAAATACTTTAAGGGCGAGTCGCGCCACAATTGGCCGGCAGATGTCGCGCGCTACAACGAGCATCTGATCGACGACAAGCGCTTCCACGACGAGGCCGAGCTTCAGGCGTACATGCAGTACCGCTTTGACCTGGCTTGGTGCGAGCTCATGAACTATGCGCACAAGAAGGGCATCGAGGTCATCGGCGATATCCCGATGTATGTATCGGACGATTCGGCAGATGCGTGGAGCGAGCCCGAGAACTTCTGGCTGTCCGATACCGGCAAGGCAATCGAGATCTCCGGTGCGCCGCCCGACAACTTTGCGCCCGAAGGTCAGGTGTGGGGAAACCCCACCTTCCGCTGGGATCACATGAAGGAGAGCGGCTATCGCTGGTGGCTCGATCGCCTGCGCCGAGCGTTCGCGCTCTACGACCACGTGCGCCTGGACCACTTCCTGGGCTTCCACAACTACTTTAGCATTCCCGCTGGCAAAGCCTGTGCCGACGGCCGCTGGCTTGCTGGTCCGGGCAAGGACCTGTTCCAGACCGCCTACGACGAGCTGGGTCCGCTCAATTTTATTGCCGAGGATCTGGGCTATCTGACGCCTGGCGTTCGCGCTATGGCTTCGACCTGCGGTTTTCCCGGCATGGACGTACTGGAGTTTAGTGACTACGACGTTCGCTGCGGAATTCATCCCACGCCGGGCAAAATCCTGTACACCTCGACGCACGACACTTCGACGCTCGCTGGCTGGTGCACGCGCTCCTTTGCAGGCGGCGACGAGCCGAGCGGTGCTGAGGTGGCGTCCAAGCTGATGGGCGACGCGCTCGCAAGCGACGCCCCCCTGGTGATGATGCCGCTGCAGGATGTGCTGGGGCTGGGCGACGACGCACGTATGAACGTGCCGGGTGTAGCCACAGGCAACTGGACGTGGCAGGCACAAGAGGCAGACGTTGCGGAGGCCGAAGGGAAAACTGCGAAGCTCCTGCGCAGCACCCATAGATTCTGGGGCGAAGCGTGATAAAACCCTCGATATAGGGTACAGTTACTGCTGTTTGAATTTTTGCGGGCAGAGCGATCTGCCCGCTTTGTGCTGAAAAGGAAGTATTATGGCGCGCTACGAATATAAGTGCACGAGCTGCGGCAACGTTTTTGAGGTTGAGCACCCCATGTCCGAGACTCCCGAGGTTGTATGCCCCAGCTGCGGCGCCCCGGCATCCAAGACGTTCTCGGCCAGCGGCATTAAGTTCGACGGCAGCGGTTTCTACAACACCGACCAGCGCAGTGGCGGGTCCAGCACCAGCGCCACAAGCGGTTGCTGTGCCGACTGCCCACATAACCACTAGCGACAAGCGGTCCCGACACCCAGGCTTCCTGATGAGTTGCGGTGAAATAGTTCCTGAATCAGCCCTTTCAACGGTCAAACAGGATCCATTTCACCGCAACTCTTCTTTAGATCGGATTTCGGGCTGATGCTAAGTTTGTAACATTTCAAAACCCTGCCGGATTACGGGGCCGAATTGGCAACCTCTATCCATTCCGGTAATTTGCAAATTTCAACAAACCATCTACCTGCGGTTTTATTTAGGCCATTTTTGCTGTGGTCAGGCATCACCAATCTTGCCCCGTAATCCGCTCTACTTTTGATAGCAGCAAGTATGAAACGGGACTATTTTTCCCACTCTTTAGCTAATTTGGGACGGGGCTTTTTTAGCTGCCCCAGCTGATAATGCAAATGTTTGGCCGACTGGCGGCCAGGGCAGCTAAAAAAGCCCCGTCCCAAATTAGCTACCCTTGGAATCCGTTTTACTTGCGGACCAGTCTGGCGCAGAAGTGGCCGTCGTAGGAGTCGGCGTTTGCGGGGACGCTCTGGAAAAGTCCACGGTCGTTCTGGCGTACGGAGACAAGCTTCTTGGCCTGGGCGAACTCGGGCAGCTGCAGAATCTGGGCTTCGGAGAGGGGTGCCACGGTAAAGTCGGCGCCCTCAGGAGAGGCTAGGAAGGCATCAACGACCTGCGTGTTCTCCTCGTCGAAGACCGAGCAGGTGGCATAGATAAGCTCACCGCCGGCAGCCACGCGCGCGGCTGCTTCCTTGAGCATCGTCAGCTGCAGGCGGGGCAACTCAGTCGTAACGTCGTTCTCGGTCAGACGCCACGGTATCTCGGGATGACGGCGCATGGTGCCGGTGCCCGAGCACGGAGCATCGATAAACACCGTGTCGAACAGGGCAGGCTCGCCAAGCATCGCGTCAAAGGACGTGAGCACC
Organism: Collinsella sp. LCP21S3_C7; assembly: GCF_052118485.1. Classification (NCBI taxonomy): domain Bacteria; kingdom Bacillati; phylum Actinomycetota; class Coriobacteriia; order Coriobacteriales; family Coriobacteriaceae; genus Collinsella; species Collinsella sp. LCP21S3_C7. Next base: position 16,457 of record NZ_JBQKHC010000025.1, read on the forward strand.
TCATTGAGCTCGCAGGCATCGCCCGACACCGTACGAACACCCGTAATACCCGCCTTATGCAGACGTGCGAGATTCTGGTCGCACTTGCGGTCGTGCAAATCGAGTGCGGTGTGCTGACGGTCGTAACCGGCACGCTTGGCCTGGCACATCATCACATAGGTCTTAGTGCCACGACCGGCGCCAATCTCTAGACAACGCCCGGGACGGGTCGCCGCGGTAGCGATGAGCTGGGCGTTAAGGTCCGAGGCCACGGCGGCTGCGCGCTCAAACACACCCGACGCAACCGTGGCCTGCGCGTCGACCGGCGCATGGCAACCCGGGAACACGGGTGCCACAAGCTGCGAAATGTACGGATCGGGGTTGGTTGCAAAGGCATTCTCGTGCAAAGCCAGCGGCGCGGGCGCCAGATTGCCGGCAAAGCCGAGCGCGCCCTCGGGTGTATCAAACGACGCCATAATGCGAGCGCACAGCCAGCGCGGCATGCCCATCAGGCGAGATAGGCGAACCAAACGGCGCTCGGACTCATCGGCATCCGCCGCAGTGGCAAAGTCCTCGACGTTGTTCGCAACCTTATGCAGCACGGCGTTCGCCAGACCGGCGGCAGACTTAGCACCGCTGCGCACGAGCTCAACGCCCTGACTCACCGCAACGCGACCCGGGGTATGCAGGTAGAGCATCTCGAAGGCCGAGATACGAAGTGCCATGCGCACACGAGGCGCGACCTTTTTGGGCTTATCGAGAAACTGGTCGAGCAGCTCATCCAAAATGCCCTGGGTGGCTGCAACGCCCAGTGCCAAACGAGCGGCGAAAGCAGAATCGCGCTGGTCAATGGCCTTGGCCGAGGCACGGGACGAGAGCACGTCACGCGCGTACATGCCGCGGCGATCGGCCTCCATCAAAACATCGAGCGCGAGCTTGCGCGCGGGGGAAAGCTTACTCATGACAAAACACCCCACGAAAGATCCGCACCCTGCAGACCGGCAGCCCAGGCAGAAGCAGCCATAGCACGCTTACCATCGGGCTTAACCTCGAGCAGTTCGACCGCGCCATCGGACAGGCCCAGGTAGACGCGCTTGGCCTGAACAGCAACGAGCCCCTCGCCAAGCGATACATCTGCCGGCGCGGCATCGAGCACGCGCACGGTCTTGCCGGCAATCACGCAGCGAGCGGGAGCGGTGTCGGAAGAGGCAAGCACGTGACGCACGCAATCAAGCGCCCTCATCTGCGGATCCAGACGCATCTCCTGCTTGGAAATCTTGGCAGCATGAGTGACGAGTGACTCATCCTGCTCAATCCAAACAGCCGAGCCGTCGGCAAGCGAGGGAAGCGTATCGGCAAGCAACTTACCGCCCAGCTCACCAAGCTCCATGGTCAGTGCCTCGGCATGTTTACCGGCAACCGAGGTCGACACCTGCGCGCAATAAGCGCCCGTATCCACGCCATGCCCAATGCGCATAATGGAAACGCCAGCAACCTCGTCACCAGCAAGAATGGCACGCTGAATGGGAGCGGCGCCACGCCAACTGGGCAGCAGCGAAGCATGAACATTCACAATACCGAGCGGCGCCATATGCAGCACCTCATCGGGCAAAATGCAGCCATAGGCAGCCACACAGAAAATATCGGCATCAGCAGCCTTAAGGCGATCAATAACATCCGGCGTCATACGATTTGTCTCAACAACGGGCAGACCAAGCTCAAGCGCCTTGGCCTTAACAGGAGACGGCTCCAGCTTTTTACCACGCCCGCGAACAGCATCGGGACGCGTAATTACCAGCGTAATCTCATTCCCAGCATCAACAAGCGAAGTCAGCGACGGCACCGCGAAATCGGGCGTACCCATAAACACAATACGCATAAAGAACGTCTCCCCTCAAACAAAACCGAGACGGCTACAAATAACAGCGGAAAGCCAAGTCACCAGCCCATCCGCAATAACAATTCAACAAGAACAAATATACCCAAAACCAAAGAAAGAGCCGCAATAAAAGCAGCTCTTCCGACAAAGCAATTATCAGCGAAGACGCCCCTCCCTGGCCCGACGGCACCCGGGCGAAAAGGAGCACGAAAACGCAGTCCCCTTCCGCCGCAGGGCTTAGGTTATTGCTCCACGCGCAGTTCCGCACGAGCCGAAGAGCACTTAATGTGCTCTTCGTGCGAGCAGGACTGTTTGAGCATGGAGCAAAACCTAAGCCCTGTGGCGGAAGGGGACGGTGGGACCTACTCCGTCTCGCCCGGTCGAGCGCCGCGGGCCAGGGCGTCCTGGTACTCCTTGACGGCCTTGATGCGCTGCATCGGCTTGAGTCGCTCGAACATGGTGTTGCCGTGCAGGTGATCGATCTCGTGCTGCAGGCATACGCAGAACAGGTCGCCCGAGGCCTCATAGCGAATCAGGTTGGCGTCCAGATCGTATGCCTCGACAACGACATGGTCGGGACGCTCGATCTCGCAGCTAATGCCGGGAATGGACAGGCAGCCCTCGCTAAACGGCACCAGATGGTCGCTCTGCTCAACAATGACAGGGTTGATGAGCACGTACGGGTCATAGTCGTTCTTGTCGGTGTAATCGCAGTCGATGGTGACGAGCTGGATGAGCTCGCCGATCTGCGGGGCAGCCAGGCCGCAACCGCCGTTGTCGAACATCATCTTCTTCATCTTCTCGGCAAGCGCCTCGATCGCCGGGGTGATCTCCTCGATAACGGCGCACTCCTGGCGCAAACGAGGGTCGGGCGAAAGTACGATTCCGTTGGCTTCCATGGCCATCCTTTCGGGTTGTTACATCAAATCATAGGCGTCGACGTCAACGCTCACGCTCACGCCGCGCACGGAGCCCACCTCTTTGAGGCAGGCGTCGATATCATCAGAGACATGGTACCCTACCGGCGACTTTACAAGCAGATGGAAGCGATAACGGTCTTTGGCTCTCTCGATTACACACGAAGCGGGGCCCAGCACCTGGGGCACGGCGCTTCCGGCCCGCAAAAAGTCAGGCGCGGCGGCATGCCAGCGGCGCTTGAGGAGCTTTGCGATGCGCCCAATGTAGTCTCGCGCATTATCACGATTCGCCGACCACACCAAAACGTTGACAAGGCGCACGAACGGCGGATACAGGGCGTCGCGGCGCTGGTCCAGGTCGTAGTCGGTAAAGATCGAGCGGTCGTGCTCGGCGACGGCGCGAATGACCGGGTCCTCGGGCAGATACGTCTGGATGATAACCTCGCCGGGACGATCGCCGCGACCGGCGCGACCGGCGACCTGTTCCAGCAAATCGTAGGCGCGCTCCCCTGCCCTAAAATCGGGCAGCTTTAACGCAAAGTCGGCATTGACCACGCCCACGAGCGTGACCTCGGGAAAATCGAGGCCCTTTGCAATCATCTGGGTGCCCAGCAGCACCGCACAATCGGCGGCATCGAACTGCTCGAGTAGTTTTTTGTGCGCATCCTTGCCGCGTGTGGAATCGGCGTCCATGCGAATGATGGCGACATCCTCGGGCAGTATCTGGTGTAGGGCGTCCTCGATCTGCTGCGTACCCAGGCCCATTTTTGCCAGGTAGCGGCTGCCGCACTTGGGACAACGACTCGTGGACGCCGGATAGGGCTGCACGCGCCAAGACGATCCGCAGGTGTGGCACTGCAGCGTGTGCGTGCGCTCGTGGTACGTGAGCGCGGTAGAACAGTGGTTGCAGGTGGGGACGCAGCCGCACTCACGGCACATCAAAAACGGCGCAAAACCGCGGCGGTTGTGCAGCAGTACGGCCTTCTCGCGGCGCTCGACCACGCGTTCCAAGCCCTCCATCAGCGGTTTAGAGAACATGGAGCGGCTGCCGTGCGCGAACTCGCGGCGCAGGTCGGCAATGCGGACCGTGGGCAGCACGGCGTGTCCCGGGCGCTCGGGCATCTCGACACGCGTCCAGGTAGCACCGTTGTACATACCGCGGCGACAGCGGTCGAGGGCCTCGGCCGATGGCGTGGCGGAGCCCAACACGAGCGGGCACCGATAGCGGCGCGCCATCTCGGCAGCCACCTCGCGCGCATGGTAGCGCGGGCTGGAGCCCTGCTTGTAGCTGGTCTCGTGCTCCTCGTCGATGATGATGAGGCCAAGATCGCTGAGCGGGCAAAAGAGCGCTGAGCGGGCGCCCACGACAACTCGCGCGGCACCGCTGGCAACCATATCCCACTGGTCCAGGCGCTCGCCGGCCGAAAGTCGCGAGTGGAAGACCGCGACCGTCTCGCCAAAGCGCGAGCGGAAGCGGCCGACGGTCTGGGCCGTCAGCGAGATCTCGGGCACGAGCACGCAGGCCGAACGGCCGGCCGCCAGCACGCGCTCAATCGCCGAGAGGTAAACCTCGGTTTTGCCGGAACCGGTGACGCCATCGACAAGGACCACGTCGCCATGGGCATCAAGGCGGGCGCGTTCAATCTGCGCGAGCGCCTGCTGCTGGCCGTTGGTGAGAGAAACCGGCGCCTTGCCGCTTGCCGAGGACAACGTGGTCTGCTCGCTACACCCACGCCAGGCGCGGCGCTCCTCCACCACCACGACGCCGCGTTTTTCGAGCGCTTTAATGGTTGCCGACATGCTGTTGTAGAGCAGGTTGAGGTCGCGCGTCGTGACCGGGCCGCATTGGAGCGCGTCGATGAGCTGACGCTGACGGACCGCTGTCTTGGGCGGCGCGTAGTCGAAACCCTCGGGCGTGAGCATGACCCAACGGTTTTGGATGGGTTTGACGGCGGGGCGCTCAACGGTCCACACGCCGTCATCGCCCTTCACGACACGCGGACTGCCGCCCGGAGGCAAGAACAGACGCAGGCACTCGGAAAGCGTCGCGACGTACTCGTGGCTCATCCAGCGCGCAATGCGTGCAGCCTCGGCGGTAAAGAGCGGCTTGCTGAGGATAGCCTCGATGGGCTTGATGCGCAAGGGGTCGAGGGCGTCGTTGCCTTGCAGGTCGCCCAACTCGGGCGCGATATCGACGATATAGCCCGCGGCCGCACGGTTGCCAAAGTGGACCAGGACCGTGGACCCGATCTGGGCATCGTTGGCAAGGGACTGCGGGATGCCGTAGTCGAAGGGCTCGGAGAGCGCACGGGTCGGGATGTCGAGGACCACGCTCGCGTAGGCGGAGACGGGTTCGGGTGAGGGCTCGGGCTGCGCCGGGACGGCGGCAGAGGCCTCGGACTTCGGAGCTCCCTTAGGTTCCGGCGAACCAAACAGCGACAGTTGCTCGGCCATGGTCTCTGTACCTCCCATCCCATACGTCTTTAGAAACAAGAGCCCCGCTCGGGTGAACGGGGCTCGGATACATGCGTTTACGCAGCTGCTACAGCGCCATCGTGCGGGCGCGGTCGATGCGCGCCAAGCAGTCGTCGCGGCCGACGAGCGCCATGGTCTCGCCCAGCGGGGGGCTCACCATGTTACCGCAGACGGCGACGCGCACAGCTTGGAACACCACGCGCTTCTTGAGGTCCATCTGCTCGGGCAGCGGCTCAAGCGCGGCGTCGATGTTGGCAGCCGTCCACTCGTCCACGCCCTCGAGAGCGGCCTTGGCGGCATCCAGAATGGCGCCCATGCCTTCCTTGGCCAGACCCTTGTTGACAGACTTCTCGTCATACTCGAGCGTCTCGGCCGTGGCAAAGATGGGAGCGGCGACGGTCACGGCGTCGGCCGGCATCTTGGTGCGCGGCTTGACGATGGCGGCAAGCGCGTCGATCCAGTCCTCGCCGTACTCGATGTTACCCTCGATCATGCCGGCCTCGTGCAGCTCAGGGACCATGATCTCGTCGGCAAACTGGGCGTCGGACATGTTGTTGATATACTCGGCATTGACCCAGTCGAGCTTTTTGGGGTCGAAGGTCGCCGGGTTCTTAGAGATGCGGTCGAGCGAGAACTTGCTGGCCAGGACATCGCGCGGGATGATCGTGGTCTCGCCGTCGAGCGACCAGCCGAGCAGCGCCAGGTAGTTAACGAACGCGTCGGACAGGTAGCCGGCGTCGCGGTACTCCTCCACCGAGGTGGCGCCGTGGCGTTTAGAGAGCTTCTTGCCGTCGGCACCCAAGATCATGGAGATGTGGGCGAACGTGGGAACGGGCGCGCCGAGGGCCTCGTAAACCATGACCTGGCGCGGGGTGTTGGACAGATGGTCGTCGCCGCGGATGACATGGGTGATCTTCATCATGGCGTCGTCGACGACGGTCGCGAAGTTATACGTGGGCGTGCCATCGGAGCGGAAGATGACGAAGTCGTCGAGCTCCTTGGCGTCGAAGGTCACCTCGCCGTGGACGGCGTCGTGGATGACGACATCGCCGCGGTCCTCGGGCACCTTGATGCGAAGGACGTAGGGCTCGCCGGCCTCGATGCGGCGGCGTGCCTCCTCGGGATCGAGATCGCGACAGCGGCGCTGATAGCCCTGGAAGGGGTCTTTACGCTCCTGGGCGGCCTTACGGTCGGCCTCGAGCTGCTCCTTGGTGCAGAAGCAGGGATAGGCCTTGCCCTCGTCCCAAAGCTTCTGGGCGGCCTGCTTGTACAGGTCCAGGCGATCGGTCTGGGCATAGGGGCCAAAGTCGCCGCCAACCTCGGGACCCTCGTCCCAGTCCAAGCCCAGCCAACGCATAGCGCGCAGAATGATCTGCGTGTTCTCGTCGGTAGAGCGGGTGGGATCGGTGTCGTCGATGCGCAGGATGAACGTGCCGCCGTTTGCGCGGGCAAAAGCCCAGTTATAGATAGCGGTGCGGGCGCCGCCGATGTGCAGCTTGCCCGTCGGTGAGGGTGCAAAGCGGACGCGAACGTCTGATGCCATGGAAATCTCCTCGATTGCAGGATGGATGTCTAACCGCACCAGTATAAAGCAACAACGCCCACCTCCGCACAAAGGGCACCGACCCAGTCATCGAAGCCGGGTAGCTAATTTGGGACGGGGCTTTTTTAGCTGTCCCGGCAGGCTATCGGCTAAACCAGCAAACAATCAGCCGGGGTAGCTAAAAAAGCCCCGTCCCAAATTTGAACTGCACCCCAAAACTTGGACGGCTTAAATAAAAACTACGCCGCAAGGGACTGTCTCCGGAACTCCTCCGGGGTCAGTCCCTTCAGTTTAACCTGGCGCCTCCTCGT